>NZ_DBHKZA010000119.1:0-11910 GCF_057314935.1 Achromobacter sp. | reverse complement strand
TCAAGCGCTGCCACTTCCAAGGACTGTCGGACTTCGATGGTCTCGATCTGCAACGTCGCCAGGTGATCGCCGACCTGCTGCTGAACTACAGCGGTTGGTGAGCCGGTCCCTGGCACACCTTCATCACTGCGTTCACGGGACCCCATGAGGGACATGCGCCTCGTTCGAGGCCATGTCCCTCGCGTTTTCTCCCCGCCCAGCGCCATCCGGCATCAGGCGGTTTCCCCTGCGGATGCCATCGTCCGCAAGGGCTGGCTCCGTTCATTCATCGAAAGGAGCCTTCATGGCCAACAACTACTACGAAGCCACCGGCGTTCTCGTGCTCGACCGTGTGACGCCCGTCATCCAGGCGCTGTTCGGCGCCTTCGCGCTGGACGAGAGCCACCCCGGCAACGGGCAGGCCTACATCGCCCAGATCGCCGAGACCACCAATCCGCAATGGCCGGACGTGCTCGATGGCCTGGAAGACCTGGCCACGCAACTCGGTATTCCGATGCCGGACGACGAAGGGCTGTCGATCCCGCCGCTGCTCGAACTGCTCGCCGTGCACTTCCGTGCCGATGAGGACGAAGAGCTGGGGAACTTGATCGACCGTCATTCGTTCGAGGACACCGCCGATCTCGACGCATTGTTTCTGATCGCCACCCGGTTCGATGACGGGCACCACCTGACCGCCATCCAGTTCGAGGGCTGCTGGTACTGCAGCAAGCCGCGGCTGTTCGAGTTCGGCGGCAACGGCTGCTACCTGAGCCGCGAGGTCCGCTTCATCAGCTCCTCCTCCCAGGCCCTCCAGCTCGGCGACCAATTGCGCAAGACCATTGTGGCCGCCGACATCGAAGAGGCTTCGGCCCTGATCGCGCTGGAGACCATCAATCTGCTGGCGGGCGTCAGCGACGAGCCATTCCGCATGAATTTGCGCCGGCGCGTCGCCGAGCGATTGGCCCAAACGCCAACGATCAGCGTCACCTGACGCTGTTTCCTTTCTTTCCACCCACCGGGGTCAATTCCCGGTGGCGGGGATTTGCTCCATCATTATTCTGTTGGAGAAATCCCATGTCCCAGAATCCCAATCCCTTTCTACGCGGCTACTGGAATCTGAAAATCGTCCGCACGCTGTCCATCAGCTACGAGGACGGAAGCCCGCATGTTTGGCGAAACATCCACCCGAGCCAGCAGCACCTCTGCGACGCGGCGCTGGTTTCTTCTCCTTGCATCATCACCAGCGACTTCGCGGTGGTCAGGACTGGCACCGAACCTGTCGGCGCCGCACTGATCGCCGAATGCGACGCGGCTGAAGGGGGCAGCGGCGAAGGCATGGTGGGTGCCGTGGTGTACGCGATCCACGGCGACGACTTCGACGGCCGCCCCGTCCACATTGGCGACACCTATTCGGCCGAGGCCGCACGGGAAGTCGTGCAGCGGTTGAGCTTCGAGACCGGCTACTACAGCCGGTGCTGGGAAATCAGCAGCGCGCACATCAGCCGCGAAACCGGCCAGTACCTGGCCAACCTGGCTGACCTCGCGACGCCGGAGGCCTTTTTGTTCATCGCGTTCCGGATTCCCTACAGCCCGGCGATCGGCGTCAAGCTGATCTCCACGCCCTGGACGGACCAGCACCTGCAGGACGTCGAGGGGATCGCCGCCGAGCAGCTTCGGCAGGAGCACCGCAGCAAGGGCATGCCGGACGAGCTGGCACAGATCCTTGAACTGGCCGGCCAGGCCGACGTGCGCATCCTCATCCTCGATGCCGACGCACCCGTGTTGCCGGGCCTATCGCTGGCCGGCGAATAGCTGCCACACACATCCCCGGCCTTCCTTGTCCTCACCGCATGCCGGCCCGGTCTCCCGCCAGAGAGCCGGGCCGGCGCACTTTCACAGGAGCGATCCCATGTTCCCCGACCTCATCACACCCGCATCCGACTTCGAGCACCAACTCGGAGCCTGCGTCAACGCCATGAGCCAGGAAGATGCCATCGGCCAGATCCTGGTATTCGAGCGCATGAGCGGCACGCTGCACATGCGCCATATCGCCAGCGCCGACCTGGTGGACACCGACGTGGACGACTACGAAATGGTCGTCTTCGACGGTGGCAACACAAGCGGCGACACGTGGAAACACGTGTTCTTTCCGCGTCAGCGCGAGCACTACTTCGTGTACCAAGCCTGATTCCTCCAGCCCCTTTCGAGGGGCTTTTTCTTGCCCGCAGCACAGGAAAACGGTTGTGGTGCGGTGCCGTTTCCTGCGGGCAGGCAGACCGCCCCAGGGCCATGCTTGCCCCATGTTCGTCGGCGTTGCCGGCACATGCCCAGGCAGTCGAGACCTTCGAGGCTGCAAGCGCGGGAAACCGTGCTGGTCGTTTCTTCCTACGGACCTACCGCGTCCATCCACGCCACCCACAAGGGACCTCTCCCTTGCGGGCGGGGAATCCCTTGTTTTTCCTCAAGGAGTTTCCCCATGGATCGTTCCCTCATCAAATCCATGATGCCTTCGCTGGTCGCAGGCCATGTGCCCCGCAACGTGCGGTCGTTCAAGTACCGCGTGTTCGATGATCAGCCGCTGTCCTCAACGCTGGGCTTCGCCATCGACCCCCAACCCTTCGACGGCAAGGTGGTCGCCGCGACCGACGATGCCATCGTCGTCAAGCTCAAGCCTTCCGAGTTCGCGGTGCTCGATCCCAGCCTGGTGACCACGGTTCCTGCCGAAGGCGCCAAGGTGCATGTCCAACCCTATGCCCGTCGTCGCTTCGACGGACTGCGCGCGGACACGCCGGAGGTCATCACCGAGGAGACTTCGGACGGCACGCCGTACACCATCACGAGGCACATCCTCGGCTCGGCGCCGGCCAAGCTGCCCATTCCCACGCCGCAGTGCATGGAGTTGGGCCAGCTCATCGAGCAGTTGGAGGAGATGCCGGCCCCCGATCGCTTCCGGCGCATCACCCACATGCTGGTGGATGCCGGTGCCCGCGACTTCACCTGGGTCGATCCCACGCCCTCCAAGATCATCGAGACCCCGCCGGCGATCAGCTTCACGGTCTCGACCGCGAAGTTCGAGGGCCGGGTGACGATCCTCTACGACCGCGGCGGAGACACCTACGTGGTGGAACTGCACCGTCAGAACGGTGAATCGGTCGAACTGGTCGATCGGCACGACGAGGTGTATTTCGACATGCTCGGCGAAGTGCTGGAGAGGCTCATCGACGACGGGCGCTGGCGCCAGATCGACGTGAGCATCCTCGACGCGAAAGCGGCCCGCAAGCGCCAGGCCGTCCCGGCATGACGCCCCGCAGCGAAACCGGGCGGTCCTGCGGCTGACCCGAGGCATCCGCCACGGCGTTCCAGCCGTTCCGGCCGCGTGCACTACAGGCCCTTCATCCCATCGGATGGAGGCCTTTCTCATTCTTCCACACAGGAGATTTCATCCATGTCACTGCGATTCAAAGGCGCTGACCTGCGCCCCGTGCTGACCGAAGCCATCGCCAATCAGGGGTCGTCTCAGAAAACGGAAAAAAATCGTACGCTAAGAGCCGAAGTGGGCCCTTTAGCAGCAATGCAAAGCTGCGATCAACGGGCAGGAAACATTGCCATGGTGCGCGTTGCACTCTCTCACTAGCGTCGACAGGGCCTCTTCCATCCGCGTGAGGTCCGCCATGCGTGCGCGCACATCGGCCAGCCGGTGAGCAGCCAGTTCGGCCGCCTCGCTGCAATGGGTGCCGTCCTCCAGTTTCAGGAGCTGGCCGACTTCATCCAGGCTGAATCCCAGGCGCTGGGCTGACTTCACGAACTTCACCCGCGCCACGTCCGCCTGCCCGTAGCGGCGGATGCGACCGTAGGGCCGCTCCGGCTGGGGTAGCAAGCCCTTGAGCTGATAGAAGCGGATCGTCTCCACGTTGACCCGGGCTGCCTTGGCGAAGGCCCCGATGGTCAGATTCTCTTGAGCGTTCTCCATGGCGCTTGACTCCGTAGTTGACTACGGAAGTAACGTTACAGCATCAAGCGAAGTCCCGGAAGGAGAACCTTATGTCGGAACCCAAGAACGGCTGCGGCGCACTGGCGACCGGCGGCGTCGCGGCCGTCCTCGCCTCGGCCTGCTGCCTCGGCCCCCTTGTCCTGGTCGCGCTCGGCTTCTCTGGCGCGTGGATCGGCAACCTGACCGTGCTGGAGCCGTATCGGCCGATCTTCATCGGCGCAGCGCTCATCGCGCTGTTCTTCGCCTGGCGCAGCATCTTCCGACCAGCCCATGCCTGCAAGCCCGGCGACGTTTGCGCCGTGCCCCAAGTGCGGACTGCCTACAAGGTGATCTTCTGGATCGTGGCCGCCCTGGTTCTGGTTGCCCTCGCGTTTCCCTACGTCCTGCCGCTGTTCTACTGAAAGGAGATCACCATGAAGAAACTCACCACCCTCACCACCCTCATCGCCCTGGCCGCCGCTCTAAGCGCGCCCGCCTGGGCTGCCACCAAGACCGTCACCCTGTCGGTGCCCGGCATGACCTGCGCCGCGTGCCCGATCACGGTCAAGACGGCTCTGTCCAAGGTCGCCGGCGTCGAGAAGGCCGAAGTCAGCTTCGAGAAGCGGGAGGCCGTCGTCACCTTCGACGAGGCCAAGACCAATGCCGACGCCTTGACCAAGGCCACCGCAAACGCGGGTTACCCGTCCAGCGTCAAGCAGTGAGGGCGTAATCATGGCCGAGGCGATCACCCTCCACATCGAAGGCATGACCTGCACGTCGTGCGCCGAGCACGTCCAGCAGGCTTTGACGAACGTGCCCGGCGTGCGCGCGGCCTCGGTGTCCTATCCGCAGCGGCAGGCCGAAATCGAGGCGGATGCAGGCGTGAGCGTGGCCCCGCTGGTTGCCGCAGTGGCCACGCTCGGCTATCGCGCACGGCTTACCGACACGCCGAACAAGCCTGCCGGCCTGCTAGACAAGGCGCTGGGCTGGCTCGGTGGCGAAACGAAGCATGTTGGCGGTGAACAAGCGCTGCACGTGGCTGTGATAGGCAGCGGCGGCGCGGCGATGGCGGCTGCCTTGAAGGCCGTGGAGCAAGGCGCCCGCGTCACGCTGATCGAGCGCGGCACCATCGGCGGCACCTGCGTCAATGTCGGCTGCGTGCCGTCCAAGATCATGATCCGCGCCGCGCACATCGTCCACCTGCGCCGCGAAAGCCCGTTCGATGCTGGCCTGCCGGCCGCAGCGCCCGCTGTACTGCGCGAGCGGCTGCTGGCCCAGCAACAAGGCCGCGTCGAGGAGCTGCGCCATGCCAAGTACGAAGGCATCCTGGCAAGCACTCCGGCCATCACCGTGCTGCGCGGCGAGGCCCGGTTCAGGGACACGCGCACGCTGACCGTGGCGACCGCTGACGGCGGCACGCACGAGGTGAACTTCGACCGCTGCCTGATTGCCACCGGCGCGAGCCCGGCGCTTCCGCCAATCCCGGGCCTTGCGGACACACCCCACTGGACCTCCACCGAGGCGCTGGAAAGCAGCTCGCTCCCCGAGCGGCTGGCCGTGATTGGTTCCTCCGTGGTGGCGGTCGAGTTGGCGCAAGCCTTCGCCCGGCTGGGCAGCCAGGTCACGATCCTGGCGCGCAGCACGCTGTTCTTCCGAGAAGACCCGGCCATCGGGGAAGCCGTAACAGACGCCTTCCGCGCCGAGGGCATCGAGGTGCTGGACCACACCCAGGCGAGCCACGTTGCCTATGCGGGCGGGGAATTCGTGCTCACCACCGGGCAGGGGGAAGTGCGCGCCGACAAGCTGCTGGTCGCCACCGGTCGCGCGCCGAACACGCGCAGCCTGAACCTTGAAGCGGCAGGCGTCGAAGTCAATGCGCAGGGAGCCATCGTCATCGACCGCGCCATGCGCACGAGCGCACCGCACATCTTTGCTGCCGGCGACTGCACCGACCAGCCGCAGTTCGTCTATGTGGCGGCGGCGGCCGGCACGCGCGCCGCGATCAACATGACCGGCGGCGACGCGGCGCTGGACCTGACGGCGATGCCGGCGGTGGTGTTCACCGATCCGCAGGTGGCGACCGTGGGCTACAGCGAGGCGGAAGCGCACCACGACGGCATCGAGACCGACAGCCGGCTGCTGACGCTCGACAACGTGCCGAGGGCGCTCGCCAACTTCGACACGCGCGGCTTCATCAAGCTGGTGGCGGAAGCTGGCTCAGGGCGGCTGATCGGCGTACAGGCGGTCGCGCCGGAAGCGGGCGAACTGATCCAGACGGCCGCGCTGGCGATCCGCCACCGGATGACCGTGCAGGAGCTGGCCGACCAGTTGTTCCCCTACCTGACCATGGTCGAGGGACTGAAGCTCGCGGCGCAGACCTTCAACAAGGACGTGAAGCAACTGTCCTGTTGCGCCGGATGAGGAAAAGGGAGGTGTTCGATGAACGCCTACAGCCGCGCCAACCGCCGCATCTACGCGGCCTTGTCCGATCCCCTGTCGGCCACCCACCGGCACCGCCTCGACGATCTGCTCAAGCGCCACGACAACGGCAAGACGACCTGGCTGGCCTGGCTGCGCCAGTCGCCCGTCAAGCCGAACTCGCGCCACATACTCGAACACATCGAGCGCCTCAAAGCCTGGCAGGCGCTCGACCTGCCTTCCGGCATCGAGCGGTCGGTGCACCAGAACCGCCTGCTCAAGATCGCCCGCGAAGGCGGCCAGATGACGCCCGCCGATCTGGCCAAGTTCGAGGCACAGCGCCGCTACGCGACCCTGGTGCGCTCGCCATCGAGGGCATGGCCACCGTCACCGACGAAATCATCGACCTGCACGACCGCATCCTGGGCAAGCTGTTCAACGCTGCCAAGCACAAGCATCAGCAGCAGTTCCAGGCGTCCGGCAAGGCGATCAACGCCAAGGTGCGGCTGGCCACCTCGATCAAGCAGGGCACGGTGACGGCCTCGCTGATGCTCAGGAAACTCGGCAGCTACCCGCGCCAGAACGGCCTGGCCGTGGCGCTGCGCGAGCTGGGCCGCATCGAGCGAACGCTGTTCATCCTGGACTGGCTGCAAAGCGTCGAGCTGCGCCGCCGCGTGCATGCCGGACTGAACAAGGGCGAAGCCCGCAACGCGCTAGCCCGCGCCGTGTTCTTCAACCGGCTGGGCGAAATCCGCGACCGCAGTTTCGAGCAGCAGCGCTACCGGGCCAGCGGCCTCAACCTGGTGACGGCGGCCATAGTGTTGTGGAACACGGTCTATCTGGAACGGGCCTCAAACGCCTTACGCGGTCACGGCCAGACTGTCGATGACGCCCTGTTGCAGTACCTGTCGCCGCTGGGCTGGGAGCACATCAACCTGACCGGCGATTACCTCTGGCGCAGCAGCGCCAAGATCGGCGCGGGCAAGTTCAGGCCGCTACGACCGCTGCAACCGGCTTAGCGTACGATTTTTTCCGTTTTCTGAGACGTCCCCAATCAGTGCCGCATTGTCCTGGTCAAGGATCAGGGCGTGTACTTCCTCGCCGAGCGTGGGGAGCGTCGCCCGGATGGGCGCCAGGCACTGCTCGCCTACGCCGTCGGATGCAACCCGGACACCGACCCGTTCGATGACTGGTGGCACCTCGCCGGCCGCGAGCTGGGCGGCGATGACTTCGCGGAGTATTTCGACCCGAAGGACGGCCTGTTCACGCGCCTCCAGCACTCGGCGGACGATCTCGTGCTTTCCGCCACCGCCACGCACCTGTCCTTAGCAGTGGTGCCTCCCGCCTGACGCGGCAACCGCCTCGCAGCCCCCGCATCGGGGGCCTTCTTTTGTTCGCACCGCCGCCATCGCCGCGCGTGCGCGTTTGTCTCCAGCCGCCGAGGCACGCCCCGCCGGCCACAACGCCGGCATGCCACCGGAGACAACCGCATGAACACGCCATCGACCTCGCCGAGGCTGCACCTCCTACCGGTGTCGCTGCGCACGGCCAATGCATTCGTTCTGTCGCACCATCGCCACCACCGCCCGGTCCAGGGCGCGAAGTTCGCCCTGGCCGTCACGCTGAGCGACAGCGACCTGATCCACGGCGTGGCCATTGTCGGCCGCCCGGTCGCGCGGCACCTGGACGCTGGAAGTCACGCGGCTGTGCACCGACGGCACACCCAGCGCCTGCAGCAAGCTCTACGGCGCGGCCTGGCAGGCGGCAAGGGCGCTGGGCTACATACGCCTGCTCACCTACACCATGCCCGACGAAGGTGGCGCCAGCCTGCGCGCCGCCGGCTGGCGGCTGATCGGCGCGCGCGGTGGCGGCGCCTGGAGCCGTCCCGGCCGTCCGCGCGCCGATACCCCCGAGCACCTGCGCGGCGCCAAGTGCCTGTGACAGGCGCCGGGTGGCGCGGACAAAGGGAAGCGCCCGGGTGCCGATTGATTGCTGCCGCGCGCGCGAGGCCCCGCCATGCTGGCCCCATGCCTGCTGACGTCGTCAGCGACATGCCAGGCAACCATCGGTCTTCGAGGTTGCGGCGCAGTTCCCACTGCGTGACCGAGCCAGCTCGCACCGCATCCATCCGCGAGCGGCCACCAGTCCCTGGTGGCGGATGCTTTCGCCTTATCAACCCACCGCGGGGTTACGCACCTTTCCCCGCATGCGTGGGCTCGGTGTGTCTCCGCTTTTCCCTATGGAGATTCACCATGAACACCACTTCCAACGAGAAATCGTATTTCGACCTCCACACCTCGGGCATCGGCTACATCCAGCGTGTCCGTGAAGTGCCCGTCAGGGGCGGCCGCCGTGCGCAGCCTTTCCTGGCATGCACCATCGCCGCGCTGGTCGGCCCCGCCCGGGACCCGAGCTACCGCTACTTCGACGTCAAGGTCTCGGGTGCCGAGGCCAAGAAGCTCGTTCAGCGCTACATCGGCGTTGACGATCCCAAGCAGCGCCCGCTGGTGCGCTTTCGCCTCGGTGACCTGTGGGGCGATGTGTACATCCGCGACAAGGGTGAGCAGAAGGGTCAGGCCGCCGCGTCCCTCAAGGCGCGACTGCTCAAGGCCGAACTGATCGACCGGGCCGAACTGGCTTCGATCGAGCAGCACGAGTTGATCACCCGCGGCATCGGCTATCTCAATCGTGTGAAGGACGTCACCCCAAAAGCTGGCGACTCGTTCCTCTCTTGCACCGTCGCGGCACTGGCCGGGCCTGTCGATGAACCGGAGTATCGGTACTTCGACACCATCGTCGCCACCCCGGAAGCCGAGCACCTGGTTCGCCGGTGCGTTCAGGCCGTCGAGGGTGACCGCAAGGTGCTGATCGCCTTCCGTCTGAACGACATGAAGATCGATCCGTACATCCGCACCAAGGGTGAGCACGCCGGGGAACCGGCCGCCAGCCTGGAATCGACGCTGGTCCACATCGGTCTCATCAAGATCGACGGCACCCAGGTCTATCCGACGAGCCAGGCGCAAGCCGAGGCGCCGCCGGCCGAAGACGCATCCGCGTCCGAAGCCGACGATGCCATCGACACGGCCACCGAGCCCGCCGAGCGCGAGCCCGAGGCGCAAGTCCAGGAGCAGGAGCCGGCATTGGCTGCTTCGTTCTGATCCGGCACGGCCTCTCACGGGGCCTTGTCGCTTTTCCTCCCCACGTACGCCGCGTCCCCAGGACGCGTGCTTGCGCATTTCATCCCCCGAGTTCCGCGTGGTCTCACGGCCACGCGGTTGTCGAATTTCTCAAAGGAGATCAGCCATGTCTCTGGTATCCCGCTTTGCTCCGCAATCCCCGATCCTGCGCTCTGATCGCCCACTCTCGGACGACCGCATTCGTGCCGTCGTTCCGTCGATCTTCGCCGACGCTCCACATGGGAGCCGGTCCGATCGGTATGCCTACATACCGACCTCGACCGTGCTGACCAAGCTGCGCCAGGAGGGCTTCGAGCCCTTCATGGTGTGTCAGACGCGCGTGCGCAACGAAGACCGGCGCGAGTACACGAAGCACCTCATCCGACTTCGCCATGCAAGCCAGATCAACGGCGACGAGGCGAACGAGATCATCCTGCTCAACAGCCATGACGGCACGAGCAGCTATCAGATGCTCGCCGGCATGTTCCGGTTCGTCTGCCACAACGGCCTGGTTTGCGGTGACACCACCGCAGACATCCGCGTTCCCCACAAGGGCGACGTGGCCAGCCAGGTGATCGAAGGTGCCTACGGAGTCCTCGAAGGTTTCGAGCGCGTGCATAACGCGCGCGATGCGATGCGCACCATCACCCTCGATGAGGGCGAAGCGGAGGTCTTTGCGAACTCTGCGCTCGCACTCAAGTACGACGATCCGGCCAAGTCCACGCCTGTCACCGAGAGCCAACTGCTGGCCCCTCGGCGATGGGACGACCGCAAGAACGACCTGTGGGCCGTCTTCAACCGCGTCCAGGAGAACCTAGTCAAAGGGGGCCTGAACGGACGCACGGCCAACGGCCGCAATCAGCGCACCCGTCCGGTGCAAGGCATCGACCAGAACCTGCGCCTGAACCGGGCGTTGTGGCTGCTGGCCGAAGGCATGCGCCAGCTCAAGGCGTGATGCCACGCGGACCTCGCCCACCTCGGGCGAGGCCATTTCCTCTCATCCACCGGGTGCCGTCGGCGGCCCGTCATTCATCATCAGGAGAACCATCATGGCAACCCCATCGGCTTCCGAGAAATCTGTTGCGCCCATCGTCGTCCCCGGCCAGCTCACGCTGCGTACCATCCGCGGCAAGAACGGCCCGTTCACGGTTGGCCGCCTCGCGACGCACCTCGGTACTTTCGAGGTCAAAGACCCGGAGCTGGAGCAGTACCCCGAAGGCAAGTACGACGGGGAATTCATCATCAGGTACATCTTCCCGAAGTCCTATCCGGTCGGCGGCGGCATGCGGTTCGAGATCCGTGCCAGCCTCGACGGCATGACGCTCAACGGCATCGACAAACTCAGCCGCGACGAAGCCCGCAGCTTCGCCACCCAGGACGTCGATCCGCTCGATGAAGAGCAAGGGGCGCAGCCTGCGGCAACGCCGGCCAAGCCCACCAAAGCGTCCAGGCCCGCCAAGCCCGCACCCGTGCAGGCGTCCGCGGACCCGCTGGTCGATACCACGCCCTTCGGCGTGGATGCGCCACCGCCTGCTACGGCCGCTGCCCCCGGCAGCACCGAAGACGGTGACGCCGCGCTCTTCGGCCTGCTGTGGCCGCTGGGCGAGTCCGTGAAACTGGATTCGACCATCGACCGCCGCACCCTGCGCGCGCAGATCGCCCGCCTGGGCGAGCTGGGCTACGCGCTGGACTTCAAGACGCAGGAGTGGAGCCGCCAGGCCGAACCAAAACCTGCGTGATCGCAGACGCCGCATGCGCGGTGTTCTTCATCCACCCGCCGGGGTTCCTTTCCCATGCGGGGGAGGCCCTGGCCATTTTCTGGAGGTCTCCATCATGTCCACCATCGCTTGCGATACCCCGCGTTCAACGCTGGATGAACCCGCGTGGCGGGACCTTTGCAAAGCGGCCGCCGCACACGCCCAGCGCGGTTGCGGCTTGTCCTACGACCACTACGTGACGCTCTTCAGTTCGGCGATCGACGCACAGGCCAATCGTTTGCCGGATGAGCAACGTGCTCAGGCTCTCGAAATCGCGGCCCAGGAATGGGACTACGCAACACCTGCCGAACGGCAGGAAACCCAGGACTGGAATGCGGAGCATGGCTATTGCTCGCACGGGATCGAGTTCGGCTACTGCCCGGCCGGTTGTGATCGAGACGATGACGACTGGGATTGAGGGCGACGCATAGGTTCCTTCGCCGCAGATGCGGCATTCCATCACCCGCTGGGGGTTCTTCCCCACGGGGAGGCCTTCAGCTCAACTTTTCGAGGAGGCCTCTCATGGGCTGGTATTTCTCAAACCAATCGCGGTCCGAACTGATCGCGGAACTGATCGCACCGCAAGAGACCGAGCGCGCCAGCGTCAAGG
>NZ_DBHKZA010000118.1:0-12499 GCF_057314935.1 Achromobacter sp. | reverse complement strand
CGCAATCGTTGACCCGCGCCCCGCAGGCCGCCGACCCGACGGGCGTCTAAAGAACTCAACCCCGACCGCCCCAAGAACTCAACTCCAAGCACCTCAAGAACCAAAACCGCTCCCCCCATCCCCCCTGAACCTCGTACACTCCCCCAAAAAACACAACATCCGGAGGAACAACATGCGCATTTTGCTGGTCGAGGACAACCTTGATCTGGGCGATGCCGTGGAAAGCAAATTGCGTCTGGCGGGCCACAGCGTGCAATGGGTGCATGATGGGCTGGCGGCGTTGCGTTGGGGGCTGGACGAGACCTGGGACGCGTTGGTGCTGGACATCAACCTGCCAGGCAAGGACGGGTTTTCGGTCATCCGCGAATTGCGCGCGGCCGGGCTGGAGGCGCCTGTCCTCGTCATGACCGCGCGTGCGGAAATCGAAGACAAGATCGACATGCTGGATCTGGGCGCCGATGACTACCTGGTCAAGCCCTTTGACCTGCGCGAACTGGAAGCGCGGCTGCGGGCGCTGATGCGCCGGCCGGCCGGGCAGACCAGCAGCACCACCCAGTACGGCAATCTCAGCCTGGACCTGGCGGGGCGCAGCGTCACGTTGTCGGGCGCGCCGCTGGAGTTGGGGCGGCGCGAATTCCGTTTGCTGGAGATCCTGGTGGGCCGGATCGGGCAGACGGTTGCCAAGGAAAGGCTGATGAACCAGTTGTTCGACCTGGATGACGGGTCGCTCAACGCGCTGGAGCTCCTGATTTCCCGCTTGCGCAAGAAGCTGGCCGGCGCGTCGATCGATATCGTTACCGTGCGCGGCGTCGGCTATCAGGCCCGCAGCCATGAGCATCCCTGAAAGCGCCTCCATCCGCCGCCGCGTCTTCACCTTGGGCGCGGCGCTGCTGGCGTGCGCGCTGATCGGGCTGGTGTTCTTCCTGCGCGATTACGCGCACCGCGCCGCCGAGCAGGCGTTCGACCGGCTGCTGGCGGCCTCAGCGCTGACCATCGCGGGGTCCGTGCAGATCGAGGACGATGGCGTGACCGTCGAACCGCCCGTGTCATCGCTGGCGATGCTGTCGGGCAGCGAACGCGTGTTCTACGAAGCGCGCACCTCCAATGGCCGGCTGATCACCGGCTACGCCGACCTGGCGCCCAACCTGCCGCTGGCGCAGGCGGCCACGCCCGTGTTCGCGTATGTGAGCTATCACGACGAGCCGGTCCGGGTGGCGACCGTGGGGCGGCTGGTGTCGGCCAGCCAGCATGCCGGCTGGGTGACGGTGCGCGTGGCCGAAACGCTGGGCTCGCGCGAAGAGCTGGCCAGCGAAATCCTGGGCCGCGGGGTCCTGCCGCTGTTGATCGTTTCGCTGGTGGCGCTGGGCTTGCTGTGGTTCGGCGTGCAGCGCGCATTTGCGCCGCTGGCCGTCCTGGAGCGCGACTTGCGCACCCGCGCGCCCGAAGACCTGACGCCGCTGACCACTCCCGTGCCCCGGGAGGTGCGCCGCCTGGTCGAAGCGCTCAACGCATTCATGCAACGCCTTTCCATCATCATGGATACCTTGAACACGCTGGTGGCCGACGCCACGCATCAAGTCCGCACGCCCCTGGCGTCCTTGCGCGCGCAAGCCGAGGTGGCGCTGGAGGAGACCGACCCCAAACGCCTGCGCGAACGCATCGGCCGCATCCACCTGAACGCCACGCATGCCAGCCAGCTGATCAACCAGCTGCTGATGGACGCCACCATCACGCACCGCCTGGGCAAAGGGCCGCGGGAGCCGGTGGGTGTGGCCGAAACCATCAACGAAACGCGTCGCCGCATCGGCCCGGTAGAGGCTGGAAGGCTGCGTATCGAGATCGCCCCCGAGGTGCGCCGCGCCCGGATCGCCGGCGACCGCGTGGCGCTGCGCGAAATGCTGCGCAATCTGGTGGACAACGCGTTGCGCTATGCGCCTGACGGCACCGTGGACATCCAGGCGACGCCGGTTGCGGGGTTCCGCGTGGCACTGACGGTCTCTGACCGGGGCCCCGGCATTTCCGACGACGAGAAAGAAGCCGTGCAACAGCGCTTCACCCGGGGACGTGCCGGGCAGTCGCAATCGGGCTCCGGCCTGGGGCTGGCCATCGTGCGTTCCGTCGCCATGGCCCACGGCGGATCGCTGTGGCTGCAAGACCGGCCGGGCGGCGGGCTGTCGGCACGGGTCATCCTGCCGCTGGCGCAACCCTCGGGACGCCATCTCGCCGCCTGGCTGGGCGCCCTGGGCGCGGCGGCGATGCTGCTGATGTCGGCGCCGGGCGACGTGCAGGCGGCGGACCTGGAAGAGATCGTCACGCACTACCCCGCGCCGCAGCCCACGTCGCGCACGCTGGTCATCGCGGGGCCGACCGACACGCCGGTCGTCGCGCCGCTGATCCAGGGTTTCCAGTCGCTGCGGCCGGACGTTTCGGTGACCTACCGGGAAATCGGCAGCCGGGACCTGTACGAAGCTACGATCGACGGCCGGTTGACGCAGGTGGACGTGCTGATGAGTTCGGCGTCGGACCTGCAGATCCGGCTGGCCAACGACGGCTATGCCCAAAGCTACGCGTCGCCCTACGCTCCCAAGCTGCCCTCGTGGGCCGTCTGGCGCAACGAAGTCTATGGCTTCACGTTCGAACCGGCCGTGATCGTCTACAACCCCAAGCGCTTTACGGAAGCCACCGTGCCGCGCTCGCGCCAGGACCTGCTGCGGCTGCTGGAACGCGAACAGTCGCGCCTGCAGGGCCGCGTCGGCACCTACGACATTGCCGCCAGCAGCGTGGGCTATCTGCTGGCCGAGCAGGATGAGCTGGTGTCGTCGAACTTCTGGGGGCTGGCCAACGCAATGGGGCAGGTCGGCGTGCGCCTGTCGCCCACCACCGCCCAGTTGCTGGACGCCATCGAGAACGACGAGATGGACCTGGGCTACAACATCCTGGGTTCGTACGCCCTGTCGCGCCAGGCCTCCGGCAGCAAGATCGGGGTGGTGTTCCCGCAGGATTATGTGCTGGTATTGGCGCGTTCCGTGCTGATATCGCGCCGGGCCCCCAGCCCGGACCTGGCGCGCGCGCTGGTGGACTGGCTCTTGTCGCCTGCCGGCCAGCAGGTGGCCTCCAGCCATGCGGCGCTGGGCTCCATCATGGAAGACACGCCCGGGCGCTGGACATCCGAGGCCGTGCTGGCGCGCTCCAGCGGCATCGTGCAGCCCGTGGTGCTGAGCCCCGCCCTGCTGGTGGGGCTGGATCAGCGGCGGCACTCGCGCTTCGTGCAGAACTGGGTGCGGCTGGTGACGGATACGCCCAAGCGGCCGTAGTCGCGCCCAGGGATTACCCCTAGCCGCAACCTGTCTCCATGACAGGACGACGACAGACGCCGCCTCCTAAGATGGGCGCAGGCTGGACCAAGATCCTGCTCAGACCAATTCCAATCGGAGACAACACCCATGCTTGCCAAGTCCCAACTGGCGGCCGCCTGCGCCGCTGCATTCGCCATTGCCACCGGCAGCGCCTTCGCGCAGGCCGTGCCCGCGGGTTACCCGGCCGACTATCAGAAGATCCTGGACGGCGCCAAGAAGGAAGGCAAGGTCGTCATCTATTCGACCACCGACACCAAGGCCGCCGGCCCCATCATCAAGGGCTTCGAAGCGCTGTACCCGGGCGTCAAGGTCGAATACAACGACATGAACAGCACCGAGCTCTACAACCGCTACATCAGCGAACAGGCGGCGGGCGGCGGCAGCGGCGACATCGTCTGGAGCTCGTCGATGGACTCGGCGCTGAAGCTGGCCACCGACTACGCCATGCAGTACAAGTCGCCCGAAGCGGGCAAGCTGCCGGCGTGGGCCGTGTGGAAGGATTCGGCCTACGGCACGACGTACGAGCCGGCCGTGTTCATCTACAACAAGCGCCTGATCCCCGCCAACGAAGTGCCGACCACGCACGGCGCCCTGGCCAAGCTGATCGCCAGCCAGCCGGACAAGTTCAAGAACAAGGTCACGACTTACGACATCGAGAAGTCGGCCGTGGGCTTCATGCTGGCCGTGCAGGACAAGGCCAATGACCCCAAGTACTTCGAAACGCTCAAGGACATCGCCAAAGGCGGCCTGATCGTGCAGTCGTCCACCGGCACCATGATGGAACGCGTGTCGTCGGGCGAAAACCTGATCGGCTACAACATCCTGGGTTCCTACGCCGAAACGCGCGCCAAGTCGGATCCGTCCTTGGGCGTGGCCTACCCGACCGACTACGCGCTGGTGCTCTCGCGCGTGGCGTTCATCAGCAAGAAGGCCAAGAACCGCAACGCCGCCAAGCTGTGGATGGACTACCTGTTGTCGCAGAAGGGCCAGGAAATCATGGCCAACCAGGCCGACCTGGCTTCGGTGCGTGACGACATCGAAGGCGACAACGACGTGGACGGCATGACCAAGAAGCTGGGCGCCTCGCTCAAGCCGATCCCGGTCAACGAAACGCTGCTGGACTACCTGGAACAGACCAAGCGCCTGCAGTTCATCAAGGACTGGCGCGCCGCGGCGGGCAAGTAATGCCGCGCGGATTCAGGACGGCGCACCCGGCCTGAACCGCCACAACGCGTAGCGGGCGGCACGGCGCCGCCCGCCTGACCGCCCCCGGGCGGGTTCTTCCCTGCCCGGGCGGCGCGACCGTCGCGTCATTTTCGACAACAGGATTTCCCCATGCAGTCATTGCGCAGAAAATGGCAGTCCCTGCCGCGCGGCGTGGTGGTGTTGATCACGGCACTGGCCATCTACGTGCCGCTGTCGTTCATCATCATCCAGAGCTTTCTCTCCGCGCCTTTCTTTGCCCCGTCCAAGGTCTTCAGCCTGGATGCGTTCCGCTTCATCTTCGCGGACCCCGATTTCTACAAGGCGCTGAAAAGCGGCTTCATCCTGGCCTTCGGGCTGGCCATCATCGCCATCCCGCTGGGCGGCATGCTGGCCTTCCTGATGATTCGTACCGACCTGCCCGGCCGCCGCTGGATCGAACCGCTGATCCTGGTGCCGGTGTTCGTGTCGCCGATGGTGCTGGGCTTCGGCTACGTCGTGGCCGCCGGCCCCGTGGGCTTCTTCTCGATCTGGGCGCAGAACATCCTGGGCTTCGTGCCGTGGAACGTCTATTCGCTGACCAGCATCGTCATCATCGCCGGCCTGACGCACGTGCCGCACGCCTACCTGTACATCTCGTCGGCCCTGCGCAGCATGGGTTCCGACGTGGAAGAGGCCGCCCGCGTCACCGGCGCGTCGCCGCTGCGCGTGATGGTGTCGGTCAGCCTGCCGATGGTGCGCCCGGCCATGCTGTACGCCACCGTGCTGCTGTTCTTCCTGGGCCTGGAGGTGTTCGGCCTGGTGCTGGTGCTGGGCGACCCCGAAGGCAACCTGGTGCTAGCGACGTACCTGTACAAGCTGACGAACAAGCTGGGCATCCCGTCCTACCACCTGATGGCGGCCGTGGCCGTGGTCCTGATCTGCATGACGATCCCGCTGGTGATGCTGCAGCGCCGCCTGATGCGCACCGCCAACCGCTTCGTCACCGTCAAGGGCAAGGCGTCGCGCGCCCGTCCGCTGCCGCTGGGCAAGTGGCGCTGGGTAGCCGGCGCCGTGGTGGCGTTCTGGCTGCTGGTCACCATCGTGGTGCCGTTGCTGGGCGTGCTGCTGCGGGCCTTCGTGTCCAACTGGGGCATGGGCGTGTCGCTGTTCGACGTGCTGTCGCTGGACGCCTTCCGCACCGTGTTCGCGCAGCCCAACCTGATGCGCGCCATCGTGAACTCGGTGGCCATCGGCGTGTTCGGCGGCGCACTGGCCGTGATGTGCTACATGTTCGTAGGCCTGGCGATGCACCGCAAGCCGGACAACGTCACGCGCTTCATGGACTACAGCGTGCTGGTGCCCCGCGCCGTGCCCGGCCTGCTGGCCGGCCTGGCGTTCCTGTGGGTGTTCCTGTTCGTGCCGATGTGGCTGGACAACGCGCTGGACGTGGACGAGAACGGCTGGCTGTCCGCCCTGCCGTTTGCCGAATGGCTGCGCGAGAACTTCATCGAATGGCTGCGCGCCATGCGCAGCACCATCTTCAGCGTGTGGCTGGCCTACACCGTGGTGTGGATGGCCTACGGCCTGCGCCTGATCTCGTCGACCCTGCTGCAAGTCGGGCCGGAACTGGAAGAGGCCGCCCGCAGCGCCGGCGCGCGCCGCGGCCAGGTCACGCGCCACGTCACGGTGCCGCTGGCCAAATACGGCCTGATCGGCTCGTGGCTGCTGATGTTCCTGATCTTCGAGCGCGAATACTCCACGGGCGTCTACCTGCTGTCGCCCGGCACCGAGACCATCGGTTCCATGCTGGTGTCGCTGTGGGCCTCGGGCGCCATCGACATCGTGGCCGCGCTTTCCTTCATCAATATCGTTCTGGTCGTGATCGGCCTGGGCATCGCCCTGCGATTCGGAGTCAAACTTCATGATTGAGCTTTCTGTAGAAGACCTGCACCTGGACTACGGCGACAACCCGGTGCTCAAGGGCGTGTCGATGCAACTGCGCCAGGGCGAAGTGGTGTCCCTGCTGGGGCCTTCGGGCAGCGGCAAGACGACCTTGCTGCGCGCGGTGGCCGGCCTGGAAGGCCCCAAGAAAGGCCGCATCACCATCGGTGACCGCATCGTCTACGACGGCGGCGCGCGCAAGGAGATCCCGGCCGAAGAGCGCAACCTGGGTCTGGTGTTCCAGTCCTACGCGCTGTGGCCGCACAAGACCGTCTTCGAAAACGTGGCCTACCCGCTGAAGCTGCGCAAGGTGCCGTCGGCCGAAGTGCGCGAACGCGTGCAGGCCGTGCTGGACCAGCTGGGCCTGGGCAAGCTGGGCCAGCGCCATCCGCACGCGCTGTCCGGCGGCCAGCAGCAGCGCGTGGCCATCGGCCGCGCGCTGGTGTACAGCCCGCCCGTCATCCTGCTGGACGAGCCGCTGTCCAACCTGGACGCCAAGCTGCGCGAAGAGGCCCGCGCCTTCCTGCGCGAACTGATCATCCGCCTGGGGCTGTCGGCCCTGATGGTGACGCATGACCAGAGCGAAGCCATGGCGATTTCCGACCGCATCCTGCTGCTGAACAACGGCAAGATCGAACAGCAAGGCACGCCCCAGGAAATGTACGGCTCGCCCTCCACGCTGTTCACCGCCGAATTCATGGGCAGCAACAACCGGCTGGAAGGCAAGGTCACGGAAGTGCGCGACGGCCGCGCCCGCATCGAAGGCCGCGGCTGGGCCTTGTGGGGCAAGGCCGGCGAAGGCGTGACCCAGGGCCAGGAAGGCACGGCGGTGATCCGGGTGGAACAAGTTCGCCTGGCGGACGACCCGGACGGCAACCACCTGGACATGCCGCTGTTGACCAGCATGTACCTGGGCGACCGGTGGGAATACCTGTTCCGCACCCCGGACGCGGATCCCGCCAACACGCTGGCCCTGCGCGCCTACGGGCCGGAAGGCCGCGAACCCGGCCCGTGCCGGCTGGCGCTGCCCGCCAGCAAGGTCTGGGTCTTCCCGCGCAAGGCGGCGTAACGCGCCCCGGCCGCCTGCATGCGGGGGGCCGCCCCTCGCGGCACGGCCGGACAAGTCCCGCGCACGGGCGGCCGCCCGGCTTGCCGCCCAATAGCTGTTACAAGCCGTTGGCCCGCATGCCGGGCAACGTGGACTCGACTTACAATGCGTCCGTGCAACGCCCTGATTCCCCCTCCCCGCTAAGCCGTTACCTGCGGTGGCTGGGCGCTCCCGCCCAGCACTACCTGCGAATCGGCATCGCAATATCGCTGTTGGTGCACGCCGGCGCGCTGGCGTGGCGCTTCGGCGCGCCCGCCTTTACCCGCCCGCCGGTGACCAGCCTGGAAGTCGTGCTGCTCAACGCCCGCAGCGAGACCCCGCCGGACACGCCCCGGGCCCAGGCGCAGAATCAGATGAGCGGCGGCGGCAACGCCGACCGCGGCATGACCACCACCCCACTGCCCCAGACCGGCGCCTCCGCCGAAACGATCGTGCTGGAAGCCATGCGCCGCCGGCAGGTGCAGCTGGAAGCCGAGCAGACCCGCCTGATGACCCAGCTGCGCTCGCCGGACAAAGCCGGCGCCGAGCGCCAGGCCGTCAACCCCTGGCCGGACGGCACCGACCTGGGGCAGGACTCCCAGGACCAGGCCAGCGTGATCCAGAACGCCCAGGTCGCCGCCCTGGCCGCACGGGTGCAGCAATACAGCGCCGAACCCCGCAAGCAGTTCGTCGCCCCGTCGGCCGAGGCCTCGCGCTATGCCGCCTACCTGGACGCCTGGCGCACCCGGATCGAGGCGGTTGGCACCCAGCACTACCCGGACGAGGCGCGCGGGCGCATCTACGGCACGCTGCGCATCACGGTGTCGGTCCGCAGCGACGGCAGCATCGCCAACGTGGAAATCGATCAGCCCTCGCCGCACGCGGTGCTGAACCAGGCCGCCCGCCGCATCGTCCAGCTGGCCGCCCCCTTCCCCCCATTCCCTCCCGATATCGCCCGCGATACGGACGTGCTGGTCATCACCCGCACCTGGCATTTCGTCAACGACACCCTGGAAACACAAGCCCCATGACCGAGGCGCCTCCTCTTGCCCGCTACGCCGTCATCGGCAATCCCATCGCGCATAGCCGCTCGCCTCAGATCCACGCCCTGTTCTCCCAGCAGACCGGCAAACCGCTGCGCTACGAGCGCCTGCTGGCGCCGGTGGACGGGTTTGCCGAAGCGGCCGCCGCATTCGTGGCGGACGGCGGGCTGGGCCTGAACGTCACGGTGCCCTTCAAGCTGGAAGCCTACGCGCTGGCCGCGGGCCGCTTGTCCGCCCGCGCCCGGCTGGCCGGGGCGGTCAATACCCTGTCCTGGCGCGATGGCGCCTGGCACGGTTGCAACACGGACGGCGTCGGCCTGGTGTCGGACTTGCTGCGCCTGGGGGTGCGCTTGAACGGCGCCTCGGTGCTGGTGGTGGGCGCCGGCGGCGCCGCCCGCGGCGTATTGCAACCGTTGGCGGAAGCCGGCTGCGCCCGCCTGCACATCGTCAACCGCACGGCCGCCAAGGCCCTGGCGCTGGCCGACGCCTGGCGCGACACCGGCGTGTCACCGCAGACCCGCGTCACGGCCGGCGGGCTGGGCGACGCGGCGCTCGCGGGCGGCTGGAACCTGGTGGTCAATGCCACGGCCAGCGGCCTGCAGGACGCCGCCCCGGACCTGCCCGCCGGCCTGTATGCCGACGGCGCGGCCGGCTACGACATGATGTACGGCGCCCAGCCCACCGCGTTCATGAAACAGGCGCAGGCCGACGGCGCCGCGCTGACGGCCGACGGCCTGGGCATGCTGGTAGGGCAGGCCGCCGAAAGCTTTTTCATCTGGCATGGCGTGCGCCCTGACCCGGCGCCCGTGCTGGCGGCGCTGCGCGAGGCGCTCATGGCGGGACGCTGAGCAGCATGGCGGCGCGCAAGGGCCGATCCTGGTTCCGGATCACCACCGGCGTCCTGATGGCGTTGGTGTGCCTGATCCTGCTGTACCAATTCTGGCTCTTCGCCCAAGTGGTCTGGTACAACTACCGCGACCCCGGCAGCAGCGCGATCATGCGCGAGGAGCTGTCCCGCCTGCGCGAAGGCAACCCGGACTTCAAGCTGCAGTACGAATGGGTGCCCTACGACAAGATCAACCGCAACCTCAAGCGCGCGGTGGTGGCATCGGAAGACTCGAACTTCACCGGGCACGACGGCATCGAATGGGACGCCATCCGCAAGGCCTGGGAGTACAACCAGCGCCAGGAAGAAGCCGGACGCAGCAAGATGCGGGGCGGCTCCACCATCACCCAGCAGTTGGCCAAGAACCTGTTCCTGTCCAGTTCGCGCAGCTACATCCGCAAGGGCCAGGAACTGGTCCTGACCTACATGATCGAACACGTCATGACCAAGGAACGGATCCTGGAGCTGTATCTGAACGTGGCCGAATGGGGCGTGGGCGTGTTCGGGGCGCAGGCGGCCTCCAAGCACTACTTCAACACCACGGCGGCCAACCTGGGCGCCAGCCAGGCCGCGCGGCTTGCCGCCATGCTGCCCAACCCCCGCTTCTATGACAGCCGCCGCAATTCCAACTACCTGAACTCCCGCGTCGGCGTGCTGACCCGCCGGATGCAGATGGTTGACATCCCCTGATACCCAAATCCACGCCATTCCGTCAGGCCTTCCCCACCCTTAGCGGCGGGATTTGTTAAGCTTTCACGTTTACGCGCTCCCTTTCCTTTTCATGCGTACCGCACGTCGCTACCTGGCCCGCGAGATCTATCGCTCTTGTGCAGTGGTCCTTATGGCCCTGCTGGGTCTTTTCACGTTCTTCGCGCTGGTGGACGACCTGGACAACGTGGGCGACAAGTTCTCCATGATGGCCCTGCTCTACATGCAGGCGTTGGCCATTCCCACCCGCTTGTACGACCTGCTGCCCATCGGCCTGCTGATCGGCGCGATCCTGGCGCTGGCCGGCCTGGCGCAGCGTAACGAACTCGTCATCTTGCGCGTCTCGGGCGTCAGCGGCATGCGCCTGCTGCGCATGCTGTGGATCGTCACCATCCCGCTGATGATCGGCGCGGCCCTGCTGTCGGAATACGTTACCCCCTGGGCCGAGATCAAAAGCGGCGAAGCCAACCTGCTGTTCCGCGGCAAGGCCGGCGGCGACCGCTTGAAGAGCGGCTACTGGTTCAAGGAACCCACCGCCAACGGCGGCACCCGCATCATCAATATCGGCGAGCTCAAGGGCGACGGCCAGGTGGCCAACATCACCCTGTACGAATTCAAGAAAGACCTGACGCTGTCCGTCCTGTCCACGGCCCCCACCGGGCTGTTCGCCCACGGCGACCTGGTGCTCAAGGACGTGGCTGAAACGCGGCTGGACGACGAGGCCTCCGAGGCGCTGGCCAACGCCCGCCCGCCCAAGAATCCGCCCGCCACCGTCGTGAAGGTGCCTGAGCGCACGGTCGACACCACCCTCAGCGCCGAACGCCTGCTGGCCCGTGTGCTGACCCCCGAACGCATGTCCATCGTCACGCTGCTGGACTATGTGGAGTATTTGCGCGACAACCAGCTGCAATATGGTCGACAGGTTGTCGCCCTGTGGCGCAAACTGGCGTATCCGTTCACCTTGCTGGTGATGATCACGATTGCGGCCCCCATCGGACTGATGCAGACGCGCCGCGGCGGCGTGGGCGCCAAGGTCTTCATCGGCATCCTGCTGGGCGTGGGCTTCTTCATGCTGAACCAGCTGGCCCTGAACGTAGGCATGCTGGGCAAGTGGCCGCCCTGGCTGACCGCCCTGGGTCCGAACCTCGGCGCCATGGCCCTGGCACTGGGCGCGATGACCTACATGGAATACCGACACACCTTTACCCGGTTCGTCCAACAACGCTGGCCTTGGAGCAAGAGTCCCGCATGAACGGCAGTATCTGGATGATCGGCGACGTGCAGGGGTGCTGCTCGCCGCTGGATCGCTTGCTGTCCCACCCCGATCTGGTCGGCGACCCGCAGTCGCGCTTCTGGTTCGCCGGGGACCTGGTCAACCGCGGCCCGCAGTCGCTGGAGACCCTGCGTCGCATCATCGACCTGGGCGACCGCGCGACGTCGGTGCTGGGTAATCATGACCTGCACCTGCTGGCCGCCGCGGCCGGGGTGCGCAAGCCGTCGAAATCGGACACGCTCGAAGACATCCTTCGCGCGCCGGACGCGGCCGACCTGATCAACTGGCTGCGCTTGCGCCCGCTGGCCCATTTCGAACAAGGCCACCTGCTGGTGCACGCCGGCACGCTGGCAAAATGGGACGTCGCCAAGACGCTGTCCCTGGCCGGCGAAGTCCAGGACGCCCTGCGCGGCCCAAACTGGCAAAAGGCGCTGCAAAAGATGTACGGCAACGAGCCGTCCACGTGGAAGGAAGACCACAAGGGCGGCAAGCGGATGCGGGTGATCATCAACGCGCTGACGCGGATCCGCCTGTGCACGCCGAACGGACACATGGAATTCGCAACCAAGGTCGCCCCGGGCGCCTGGCCACCGGGCCTGGTGCCCTGGTTCGACGTCCCGAATCGGGCCACCCGGGACATCACGACGGTTTTCGGGCATTGGTCGACGCTGGGATTGCTGCAGCGGCCAGACGTGATCTGCCTGGACACCGGATGCGTGTGGGGGGGTGCGTTGACGGCGTTACGGTTGCAGGATCGGAAACTGGTGCAGGTGAAGTGTTCGCAGTTTCAGAATCCGTTGTCTGAGTGAATGGCGTTTTTTAGGGCGGGCTGGGGGCTTCGTTGGTTGCGGCTTCGGGCTTCGTCGGTGCGGTCGGGGTGACTTCGTAGGACGCCCATCGTCGGGGTCGGGTGGGTGGCGCGCGCCCACGATTGCGGTCCGGAGCCTTCGCTCCGGACGTCCCCGTCGTCATCTTCGTCCAGGCCTGCGGCCTTCCCTTCAGATTCCCTCGGGCGCATCA
>NZ_DBHKZA010000117.1:1586-12678 GCF_057314935.1 Achromobacter sp. | reverse complement strand
GGCTTGATCCCCACGCTGTAAGGGGGCGCATTGCCGCGTGCGGCGGCCTTGATCTTCAGCATCGAGCCGCCGGGGGTGAATTCGAAGTCTTGCAGCGGCACTTCGAACCATTGGTGAAAGCTGGTGCGGGAAAACTCGGGCACCCAGACTTTGGCGCGCCGCGCGTCGCAGTGGAATTCCACCAGCGTGCGGTCGATGCCCAGGGGGCGGGTGTTGCCGATGCGGTAGCTGACGCGCAGTTCGGCGCTTTCGGTCGAGCCGGGGCGCCAGGTCAGGCCGATGGATTCCATGAATTGTTCAATCGCCTGAATGCCGCGATACATAGCTGACTCCGAATGCTGTCGGGCGCCGTGCGCCCACGAAAATCCGCCGCGCGCGGCGGCGGGAAACAGACGGATTATCCGCCATTCCGGGGCAGGCTGCCCAGTCGGCGGGGCGCGTGGGTCGGAATGAGGCCTCGGGCGGGAGGCGCAGGCGGGTATCAGGCGCCGGTTTTGGCGCAGAACGCCAGGATGGCGTCGGCGACGGCCTGCGGGGCTTCGCGTTGGGGGAAGTGGCCTACTCCGTCCAGTACGCGGCGCGCGTAGCCGCCCTGGAAGAACGCCTCCTTGCCTTCCGAGGTGGCCGGCTGGTTGCACGCGTCGGCCCCGCCATGCAGCACCAGGGTTGGGACGGTCAGCACGGGGGCGGGGGTGAGCAACGCCGTGTCGGCCTGATAGGCGATGTCGCCTTCGGCATAGCCCCAGCGGTGGCGGTAGGAATGCAGCACCACCTCGGCCCAGTCCGGGTTGTCGAAGGCGCGCGCCGCCTCGTCGAACGCTTCCGGCGTGTACCAGGGGCCGGGCGACCAGGTATCCCACATGTTGCGGGTGAACTCGCGGCGGTTGCCGCGCACGGCCTCGGCGCCACGCGGCGTCGCCATGAACCAGTGATACCAGTAATTGCGCGCCTGGGTCAGCGACAAGGTCTGGTTCGGGTCGTTGGTGCCATAGCCGACCGACAGCAGCACGAGCTGCTGCGCGGCACCCGGCCGAAGGCCGCAGGCATTGGCCGCGGCGCGTGCGCCCCAGTCGTGGCCCACCAGCAGCGGGCGTTGCAAGCCAAGCGCATCGATGAAGTCCAGCAGGTCGCGCCCCAACGCGGCCAGCTCTCCGCTGCGCGGCGTGGCGGCATCGCGAAAGCGCGTGGGGCCGAAGCCGCGCAAGGCGGGACACAGCACCCGGTAGCCATCCGCCGCCAGGCGCGCGGCCACGGTGTTCCAGCTTTCGGGGCTGTCGGGCCACCCATGCAGCAGCACGGCGGTGCGCGATCCGGCAGGGTTCCATTCCAGATAGGCGATATCCAGCAAGGGGGTCTGGATTTGGGCGTAGGGGGACATGACGGGGCTCCTTCTTTCGGTGACGGTGCTGTCACGATAGCGGCGGGTCTTGTCATGATTCTTGATGAATAAGCGCTTATTATCAATAAATCATGAATATAAGGATGGCAGGCGATGGATATCCCGAACGAGTCCGCTGGCGCGGTGCTGGACCTGACGCTCTTGCGCACGTTCCTGGAAGTGGTGGACTGCGGCGGCTTTGCGCTGGCCGCCGATGCGCTGTCCTTGACGCCATCGGCCGTCAGCGGCCACATCAAGCGCCTGGAGGTGCTGGCCGGCGCCACCTTGCTGGACCGCACGACGCGCAGCTTTGAAGTGACGCCGGCGGGTGAGACCCTGTACGCCTATGCGCGCAACATCGTCGACCTGGAGCGCGAGGCGCGCGCCCGCCTGAGCGGCACGCGCCTGAAGGGCCGCTTGCGCATCGGATCGTCGGAGGATTTCGCGGGCGCGTGGTTGGCCGAGGTGCTGCAAGCGTTTCACCGCGGCCATCCGGAGGCCTCGATTGAACTGAAGGTGGGCGTCACCGCCGACCTGCTGCGCCAGCAGGCGCGAGGCAAGCTGGATGTGGTGTTCGGCAAGCAGTGCGCGCGGGTGCAGGACGATGGCGAACTCTTGTGGGAAGAGGACCTGGTGTGGGCCTGGGGAGAAGACAAGCCGTGGAAGCCTGGCCGGCAGGTGCCGTTGGCCGTGTTTCCCGAACCTTGCGTGTATCGCGAAGCGGCCATCACGGCGTTGGGGCAGACGAAGCAGGGCTGGGTGCCGGCATTCGAAAGCGGCAGCATGGGCGGTTGCCTGGCCGCCGCATTGGCGGGGTTCGCCGTGGCGCCCGTTGCGCGCAGCCAGCTGCGCGAGGGCTTGCGCGCCCTGTCGCGCGATGACGGCATGCCCGACCTTCCGATGACGCGCTTCTACGCCTATCTGCGTTCGGCCGAACCCGCGGTGCAGGCGCTGGTGGCGGCGGTCCGGCAGACGGGGCAGCGGCGGCGCTTCGGACGCTGAACGCCTCCCCGCATCGGCGGCCTTTATCGCCGCCATTGAGTAAAGCAAATGGACGCGGCGCGTGATGGCCCGCACCATGACGCACATGTCCTTACCGAGGCCGGCGCGCAGTCCGCCGGCCGGGACGCTTCACTCAAGGAGTCATCATGGCGAATTTCTTACTGGCATTGGTCAACGCGGAACTCTCGTTGTTCGGCGTGCAGACGGCAGACGAACCGGCGGTAGCGCCTGCCGCCGTGGGGCAGGACACCGCGCCTGCGTTCGATAGCGAGCATTACCGCAGCGCGCTGGGCTGACCGCGCATCGCCGCACAACACGCATCAGCGTAGAAATAGGCAGGTTTCACGCAAGAACGAGCCTGTACGCCTGTACGTCCGATTCTTAATATCCCTAACCAGGCTCAGGGCCGAAGCGTCAGTCATGGATGCTTTGCCCGGCCGGGCCGCCCGGCATCTCGCCGGCGGCCGCAAGCACGCAGGCTGGCAAGGAAAGGGAATCGCATGAATACCGAAAAAATCTGGTTGGTGACGGGTGCGTCGACGGGCTTGGGCCTGGTTCTGGTGAAGATGCTGCTGGACCGGGGGCACAAGGTGGCGGCGACGGCCCGGGATGGCGATGCATTGCTCGAGGCCGTAGGGGCCAAGCTGGAAGGGCAGTTCCTGCCCCTGTCTGTGGATCTGGCCGACGAGCGCAACGTGCGCCGCGCGGTGGATGCCACGATGGCCGCTTTCGGTGGGGTGGACGTGGTGGTGAACAACGCGGGCGACGCGTTGCAGGGATCGTTGGATAGCCTGTCCGACGACGCGTTGCGCGGCACGTTCGACATCAACGTGTTCGGCATGCTGAACGTTATCCGCGCGGTGCTGCCGCGCCTGCGCACGCAGCGCAGCGGGCACGTGTTCAATATCTCCTCAATCCTGGGCTTTGACGGCGGCTACGCGCAATGGGGCGCCTATAGCGCCGCCAAGTTCGCGGTCAGCGGTTTGACCGAGGCATTGGCGGCCGAGGCGTCGGCATGGGGTGTGCGCGTGTCGCTGGTGTACCCGGGCGCGATGCGCGCGGGATCGGACCCGGATCGTGGCGATGCGCCTGAAATGGCGGCGCGCGATCCTTTGTGCGAAGCGCTGTGCGGCGATCCCGTGAAGGCGGCGCAGGCATTGATCAATGCCGCGCAGGCACAGTATGCGCCGCTGCATCTGTTCCTGGGCCGCGACGCCTTCGATCAGGCGCGCGGCAAGATCCAGTCGGTGCAGCAGGAGCTGGCGCGCTGGCGCGAGATGTCGGTGTCGATCGGCTTTGTCGACGAGCGGCGTCTGGCGGCGTGACCCGCCACGTGGACTGGACCGCGCTCAGGCGGTCCAGCCCTGCACGACCTGGTACGCGCCCAGCAACGCCAGGCTGATCATGAAGCACAGCTTGAACGTGCGCGCGGAAAGCCGGTTGCGCAACCATTGGCCCAGCGCCATGCCGATTAGCGCGGGCAACAGCATCAACACGGATGCCCCGGCGGCGCCGGAACTGTAGCCGCCGTTGAGCCACAGGCCTGCCGCCAGGGCCACCGTCGACACCGTAAACGAAATGCCCATGGCCTGGATCAGGCCGTCCTTGCCCAGGTTCAACGCTTGCAGGTAGGGCACCGCAGGGATCACGAACACGCCCGTGGCCGCGGTGATCACGCCGGTCACGGCGCCGACCACCGCGCCCAACGCAGGCTCGAGCCGGCGCGGCACGCTCGGCGGCGAGCCGAACAGGCCCCAGGCCGCATAGGCGATCAGCGCCAAGCCCAGGCAGACGCTCGCCCAATGGCCGCTGGGCGCGCCCAGCCACAGTGCGCCCGCGATCGTGCCGACGCAGACGCCTACCTGCAGGGCGCCGATCCGGCGCAGGGTGACAAAGAGCGTGGGCCAGGGCCGGGCCTGCCAGAGATTGGTGATGAGCGAGGGCACGATCAACAGCGCGGCGGCCTGCGCCGGCGCCATGACAAGCGCGAGCATCGCCATGGAAATGGTCGGCAGGCCCAGGCCCACCACGCCTTTGACGACGCCGGCCAGGATGAACACGGCGACAGTCACCGTCAGCAGCGCCGGCGTGGCGCCGGGCAACAGGTCCAGCGGGTTCATAGGCGCTCGCAGTGGGAAAGCTGGGCGGGCCGGGGCCGGCTGAACAGCGCGTAGGCCACGTCCGTGGCGCCCGGGCCGTCCTGGCGCGCCGCGCGCAGCAACCATTGCCGTGCTTCGCACAGGTCGGTCTGCATGGCCGGGCCATACAAGGCGGGCCCGCCGATCAGCGCCAGGCCCAGCAACCGTTGCGCCGGCGCGTGGCCGTCGTGCGCGGCGGCACGCAGCCAGGCAAGCATGGCGGGCACGTCGCCTTCGGTTTGGGCTTCAAGCGCCAAGGCGTATTTCTGCGCAGGCGTGGTGTAGTCGCTGAGGCCGGACTGGGCTATGGCGTTGCCTGAGGCGTGCAAGGCCAGGCACAGCAGCGCCACGCTTGGCCATCGCGCGCGGCGGGCGCATCGATTCAGAGTCGTCATGGTCGGATTCCGGGTGATAGGTCGCAGGAGTCATGAGGGTTGGCTCATTCTGCGCTGCCCTTGGCACAATCCGGTATCGGGATGTGGCATACCTTGCCTATGGTCCAGCCTGAGGCACGCGTGCTACGCTGGCCGGATGCGATTCGACCTGACCGACCTTCGGCTTTTCCTGAACGTGCAGGAAACCGGCTCCATCACGGCGGGCGCCAAGCGTTCGCACATGACGCTGGCCTCTGCCAGCGAACGCATCCGCGGCATGGAAGACACCTTGGGCGTGCCCTTGCTGCTGCGCGAACATCGCGGCGTCGAACCCACGCCGGCGGGCCGGACGTTGGCGCACCATGCACGGGTGGTCCTGGCCCAGATGGACCGCATGCGCGGCGAGCTCGACCACTACGGCCACGGGCTGAAGGGCCACGTGCGCGTGCTGTGCAACACCACGGCGCTTAGCGAATACCTGCCGTCGGTGCTGGGCGATTTCCTGAAGGACCATCCGCGCGTATCGGTGGACCTGGAGGAAAGGCTCAGCCACGAGATCGCCGACGCGTTGCGCGCCGGCACCTGCGATATCGGCGTGCTGGCGGATTCGACGGACCTGCACGGCCTGCATACGCGACCCTTCCGCCATGATCCGCTGACGCTGATCGTGCCGCGCGGCCACGCGCTGGCGGGCCGCCTGGCGGTCACGCTGGCCGAGGTGGCAGATGAGGAGTTCGTGGGCTTGGTGGAGGGCAGCGCCTTGCAGGAACACATTGCGCACCATGCGCGGCGCGGCGGGAAAGTGCTGTCGTACCGCGTGCGCTTGCGCAGCTTCGACGCGGTATGCCGGATGGTGGGGCAGGGCGTGGGCATCGGCATCGTGCCGAGGGTGGCCGCAGTGCGCTACGGCCGCGCGGCGGGTGTCACGCGCGTGGCGCTGGCCGATGACTGGGCCACGCGCGATCTCGTGCTGTGCGTGCGCGATGCCTTGCCGGCGTACGCCGCCGAACTGGTTGCCTACGCGCTGCGCGACGCGCCCCGCGCTACGGACGCGCCAGCGGCTGAGGTTTACGCAGATGGCCGCGGTCGAACCAGGACCCGGACGCGACCGCGCTCAGGATGATCAGGCCGTACAGGCACATGGCCACGGCGGCGGTCAGGAAAAACAGGGTCAACGATCCGGTCAGGTGCAGGACGACGCCGCCCGCGCCCACGGCGACCAGCAGGCGCAGGCAACCCGCCAGCAGCGGCCATTTCAGCCGGCCCGCGCCTTGCGAGGCGAAGTACATCGAGAAGCCCATGGCAAAGAACCCGTAGACCGGGCCGACCGTGCGCAAATAGGCCGAGCCGGCTTGCAGCATGTGGTCTTCGGCGCCGAAAAGGCGCAGCCATGCCTCGGGATAGCATGCGGCGGCCAGACCGATGGCTTCGGCCAGCACGAAGGCCATCGCGCCGCCGGTCAGGGCGATCCGCATGGCGCGTTCAGGCTGTCCCGCGCCGATGTTGGACGCGACCATCGCGACCATCGGCGCGCCCAGGCCAAAGGCGATCGGAATCAACAGATACTCCAGCCGCACGGCGATGCCGTAGCCGGCCACGGCGGCGGTGCTGGCATAGGCGCCGACCAGCGCCGCCGTCAGCGCCACCAGCGCGTTGGTCAGCAAGGGGTTCAGCGTGGCCAGCGCGCCCACGCTGAGGATGCTGCGCATCAGGTTCAGGTGCAGCCGGCTGGCGACCAGCCGCGCGGGGTTGCGTCCGCTGGCGCAATAGGCGCCCAGTATCAGCGCGCCCACGCCGTAATAGATGACGAGCGCCCAGCCGCCGCCTGCCACGCCCAGCGCGGGGAACGGCCCCCATCCGAAGATCAGGCACGGCGATAAGGGAATCAGCAGCAACGCGCCGCCGCAGATCACGGCGCCCGGCACCAGCATGTTGCCGGTGCCCCGGATGACGCTGGCGAATGCATTCATCAGCCACATCAGCACGATGCCGCCGAAGATGACGTTGGAGTAAGCCAGCGCCGCCTCCAGCGCTTCGCCGTCCGCGCCCAGCGCGCGATACAGCTGCGGACCGAAGGCCAGCAGCAGCACGCAAAAGAGCAGCCCCAGCAGCGCGTTGAGCACGACGGCGTGCAGCACCAATTGATCGGCCTCTTGCTGGCGGCCGGCGCCCAGCGCGCGGGCGACGGCGGCGGAAATGCCGCCGCCCATCGCACCCTGGGACATGTTGCCCATCAGGAACAGCACCGGCACCACCAGCGCCACGCCGGCCAGCACCGAAGTGCCCAGGCGCGCCAGGAACCAGGTCTCGATCAGGCCGGTGGCCGACTGCGCCGACATCATCAGGATATTGGGCCAGGCCAGGCGTGCCAGCGTGGGGGCGATGGGCGCTTCAAGCATGGCCTGCAGGCGCGCATTGGCGGGGCGTGGCGGAGGGGTCGCTGACATGGGGGATGGCCGGAACAGGATGCGGTAAAATTTACGTGCATATGCCAATACCTGTCAAGATTGGGCTGGACGCGAGCCTGGCCCGGCAGTAGCGTAATGGCCTTGCCCTTCCCAACTTGCCCTTCTTGCCGCCATGTCCGCCGCCGATCCTTCCGTCCCCGCCATCGTTCCGGATCCGCTTGTATGCAACGGCGCCGCGCTGCGCAAAGCGACGCGGCGCGTGTCGCAGTTGTATGACACGGTGCTGGCGCCCTGCGGCCTGAAAGTCTCGCAGCATTCCATCCTGATCCACATTGCGCGCGCCGGCGCGCCGTCGATGACGGACTTGGCGCGCGCCATGGTGCTGGACCGTTCCGCGTTGGCGCACAACCTGAAACCGCTGGAACGGGACGGCTATGTGCAGATGGCGCGCGACGAACGCGATGGCCGAAGCCGCCGCGTGGCGCTGACGGACGCGGGCCGCGCCAAGCTGGCGGAATCCAGGCGCCTGTGGAAAGACGCCCAGAACCGCTTCGAAGCCGCCTATGGCGCCGAGCGCGCGGCCGCCTTGCGGCATGCGCTGGCCGATATCTTTTCCGACGAATTCGCGCTGGCGTTCAGCCGCGGTTAACTGCGCGCAGGCGCGGCCGCGGACCGGCGGCGGCCGGTCCACCCCAGCAGCGCCACGGCGCCCAGCACGCAAGCCAACCCCGCGACCTGGGCGCCCGTCAGGGACTCTCCTAGCAAGCCGGCCGCCAGCGCGACCGCCGACGCGGGCGCCAACGCGGTAAAGAGCGCAGCTTCGGAACCGTCGACCCGCGCGGCGCCGGCATACCAAAGCAGGAAGCCGCCCACGGTGGGCACCACCGCGTAATAGGCGACCGCCCACAGCGCATCGCCCGACACACTGATCTGCCAGGGCGATTCCGCCACGCACGCCAGTGCCGAAAAGGCCAGCCCGAAGCCCGTCATGACGGTCGACAGCGCAAGCGGCGGGACCGGCACGCGCAGCCGCTTGTTGAGCAGGATGAACAGCCCTTCGCACAGCACCGCGCCCAGGATCAGCGCATTGCCGACCCATGAAGGGGCGCCGCTTGCCTCTGCGGCGTGGCGCGTCATCAGCCAGACGCCGAAGCCGGCTGCGGCGATGGCGGCCAGCACGGCCTTGCCCGGACGCTCGCCCAGCAGCACGATCGCGATGGCCGCGGTGACGAGCGGCAGGGTCCCTAGAATGACGCCGCCGTCCACCGCCGACGTGCGCTGCAGCCCGGCGATCAATAGCGTGGTGTAGCCGACGCTGCCGGCGATGGCCTGCGCCGCCAGCAAGAGCCAGTCGCGCCGGCCCAGGCGAGGCAGGCGCGCGCCGGTCACGGCCATCAGCAGCGCGAAGCAAGGCAGGGCGATGGCGAAGCGCAGCGCCGTCGCGGTGAAGGGCGGCAGCCCGGTTCCGATGACCTTGCTGGCTACGACCGTGCTGCCCACCAGCGCCATGGCCGCCGCCAGGTAGCAATATCCCTGCGTCTTTCCGCTCATGTCCATCTACCGCGTATGAAGAAAGGCGCAGCGTAGGACGCGCGCGGGTCGCCGGTCTTGAACGAAATTGCAGGGCAGGAAAGGACGAGGCGGGGACGGTCAGCGTGCGGCCAGCGCGTAGCGGCGAGGGGACACGCCGTAAGTGCGGACGAAGAGGCGGGTCATGTGGCTCTGGTCGGCAAAGCCACCCGCCGCCGCCGCATCCGCCAGCGGGTGGCCTTCGCGAATCAGGCGGCGCGCCAACAGCAGCCGCCGCTGCATTTGATAGGCATGGGGCGTCAAGCCGGTGGCGTCGGCAAACGCGCGCAGCACTTGATAGCGGCTCAGGCCGCTGACCGCCGCCAGGGTTGCCAAAGACAGTACGGCGGCCGGGTCGTCGTCGATCAGGGCGCGGGCGTGGCGTATCGCCGCGGGCGCGCCGCGACAGGCCTGCTGCCGCGCATACGGGCTGTGCGCGGCGGCCACGATGCGCAACAGCAGGGAGTCGCACGCCAGCGCGTCGGGCACCGTGTCCGTGACGTGCGCATAAAGCGCCAGCACGTCGCGCGCCAGGCCTGGGTTGTCTTGCGCGGGGTGTTCGAACTCGTAGCGGCGTCCGTCGGCGACCAGCTCGGCCGCGTTGCGCGCGATCACGCCAGGGTCCAGATACAGCATCTGCCAGGCGCGCATGCCGTCGCCCACGGGGGCGCCGTCATGGACTTCACCCGGGTTGACGGTAATGACGTGGCCGGGGCCGGCCTCTACCCGGCCGCGCCCGCTATGCGAGACCTGCGCGCCAGCGCGGATCACGCCAATGCCGAACTGGTCATGCGTATGGCGAGAAAAGGCGTGCCCGCTGCGCGCAGCCACTGCCTGCACGCCGGGCAGCGCGCCGCGCTGCATGATGAATTGGCCGGGCGGCATGAGCGGGGCCGTCCCAAGGGGCTTAGCCCTTGTATTCCTTCATGACCTGCTTGATGAACTCGGCGCGGCTGATTTTGCCGTCCTTGTTGGTGTCCATGGCGGCGAACTGTTCCGCGGTCAGGTCCTTCGGCAACTCGCTCTTGCTGAGATAACCGTCGCCATTGGTATCCAGCTTGGCGAACGACTCTTCCATGAAGGCTTGATATTCGCTTGGGCTGACGACGCCGTTCTTGTCGGTATCCAAACGCTGCATCTGTGCCGGGGACAGGCGGATATTGCCGTCGGAAGACTGTGCCGCGGCAAAGGGCGCCGCGATAGCCAGCGCCGTGAGTGCGGCGCTCAAGGTAAGAATCTTCTTCATGTCTTTCATTCCCTTGCCGGCCAAGGCCGTGATGATTGCAGCGTAGCCGAAATCACTTCAGCGCGCTGCAACGGAATGTCCGGGGGCCGTTTTCCACCTAGCGGTCCGCTCTTGCGCAAGCGGCCCGCAAGCGGCCGGGTTGCCCCGCTATTGCAGCCCGTTCCAGCGGGCCACCGAGGGTTCGGCCGACGCCCACTTCCATTGTCCGCCGGGTTGCCTGCAGATCATGCTCGCGTAGGCAGGCGCGGGCGCGTCGTCTTGCTCCACCGTGAACAGCACCTCGCGGCAGCGCGTAAGCGGGGTATCGATATCGCGTACCACCTGGATGCCGCCGCGCTCGTTGCCGACGGGCAATGCATGGCGGATCTGCCATTGCCGCACCTGGCCGATGGGCAGTTCGCCCGCCGCGTTGGCCATGACGTTCTGCTGGTCGTTCTTCCATTCGCGCAGCACATATTTCACCGTGGCGTCGACCGCCGCCTGCACCGTGACGCCGATGGCGTAGCCGGCTACCGGGTTCGCGGTGGCGGCTCCGCTGACAGTGCCGACCACGGCGCCCGTCGCGCCGCCGATGGAGGAGCTTTGACAGCCGCTCAGCCCCAGTGCGGCCGCCAGCGCCAGCAGGCATGCGCGGCGCATCACTGCAACGAGCCCCAGCGCGCCGTGGCCGGTTCGGCGTTCGCCCAGCGCCAATGGGCGCCGTCTCGGCAGACTGTCGTGACGAAGAATTCGCGCAGCGGTTCGTCGCCGGTTTTTTTTGCGGGCGTATCGATCGAGAAGACTACTTCCTTGCATTCCAGGCCCGCGCCACCGAAGGCGCGGCTGACGGCGACCTGCCCTTGCGCATCGCTTTCGATGGGTAGCTGGTGCTTGACGCGCCAGGGCGCGACCGCGCCCACGTCCAGCGGGCCGGCCGCAGTGGCGATGGCGTCCTGTTCTTCGCCGCGGGTCTTGCGCTGGGCATAGGCCAGCGCGGC
>NZ_DBHKZA010000117.1:0-1486 GCF_057314935.1 Achromobacter sp. | reverse complement strand
GGCCAGCGCGGCAAGGGCAATCAGGGCAAGCGCGCGGTGGCTCGCGCGGGGTGGCGAGATGGTGAACAAACGGCGTGCCCTCCTGCATGTTGCTTGGCGCCGAAAGTATAGGAGGAGCGGCCACGGCGCGGGCGCGGCCTTTGCATTTCTTGGCATTCCGACGCGCCCGCGGCGAGACTTAGGCGCCGGGACGCGCACCCTTGGTATAGACCTCGCGCAAGGCGGAGGCGAACAGGGCGTCCACGTTGCGGCGCAATCCGTCCGCCCGCGTGAACAGCGAGATCGGGGGCAGCGTCCAGTCGAACGAGTAGGGCACGATGGCGGCGCCCGCGATGCGCACCAGTTCGTCGGCGATGTCGGCGGGCAGGATGGACACGGCCCGGTCGCTCGCCACGATCATTTCCCCGATCAGCTTTGAAGAATCGCTTTGCACCGAGGGCGGCGGCGGTGGCAGGCCGGCGCGCAGGAAAATGTCCGCCACCTGTTCCCGGATGGGGCTGCCAGGGGTGCCCAGGATCCAGTCCAGGTCGGCCAGCCGGTTCCACTCCAGCCGGGACCGGCCCAGCCGCGCGGCCAGGCGGCGGCTGGCGATCAGACGGGGTTGCTGGTGATACAGCACTTCAAAATCGATATTGCTCAGGTCTACGGACGGCGTGGCCCAACCCACGACGATGTCCAGGGTGTGGTCGCGCAGTTGGCGCAGCAGGGCGGGGCCCTGGCCCTCGTGGATGGTGGCGGTGATGCGCCGGCCTTGCGGCAAGGTGCGGCTGATGGCCGCCGACAGCATCTGCCCCGACACGAAGGGGATGACGCCGATGTGCAGGTGGGCGGCGTGGCCGGCCGCCACGGCCTCCATTTCCTGCACCAGGTGGCCCAGGTCGTGGACCAGCCCGCGGGCGCGCGCCAGCACCACGGCGCCCAGCGCGGTGGGCGTCATGCCCCGGACCGACCGGTCAAAGAGCGGTACGTCGAACATGCTTTCCAGTTCGGCCAAGGCGTTCGTCACCGCCGGCTGGCTGGTGGCCATGTGTTCCGCCACCCGGGTCAGCGACCCGTGCTGCTCGATCTGCAGCAGCAGCATCAGATGGCGCATCTTCAGCCGCGAGGTCAGTTTCCGGATGACGGCATCCGGGTCAAAGGCTGTCATAGACAGGCCATAAGGTAAAGGTAATGGGACAATATTAAATCCGAATGATCGTCTTATGTCTTGAGGCCTAGAATTTTTGCATATTCAAGACAGCGAGGCTACAGCCCCATGAACACCCCCTCCGACCGCCAGGCAGCCCTGGACTATCACGAGTTCCCCACCCCGGGAAAGATCTCTGTGGTGGCCTCCAAGCCGCTCGTCAACCAGCGCGACCTGGCGCTGGCGTACTCGCCGGGCGTGGCCTCGGCGTGTGAAGAGATCGTGGCCGATCCGGCCAATGTCTACCGCTACACCGCGCGCGGCAACCTGGTGGGCGTGATCACCAACGGCACCGCGGTG
>NZ_DBHKZA010000116.1:0-12680 GCF_057314935.1 Achromobacter sp. | reverse complement strand
TGGTCAGGCCACTGGACGAAATGTACCGGAGGGAATTCCGCTTGGGAATCGGGAATCCGCCATTTTTGGCAGTTTTGAGGGAAAACCACTAGTCCTCGCGCCAACCGCGTCTCCGCCTGGACAAGCGGGGACGCGGGGCGGGTCGGGCGCGGCCGCTACGGCCCGCGCGGTAGTTCGATGCGTACTTGCCGCAGTTGGCCATCGTCGCGCAATCGGACCACGCCGTCTTCCTGGTCGACGCCATCCAGCGCGACCCGCAGCGGACCGGCGGCACCAGGTACGCGCGCCGCGGTGACCACATAGGTCGCGCCGCCGAAGCGGTATTGCAGCGTGAAGCCGTTCCAGTCCGGGGGCAGGCAGGGGCGGAAGCTGAGCGTGTCGCCGCGCCGCCGCATGCCCAGCACCGACTCCAGGATCAGCCGGTACATCAACCCGGACGACCCCGTGTACCAGGTCCAGCCGCCGCGCCCCGACTGGCCCGGCGTGGTGTAGATGTCGGCGGCCATCACATAGGGCTCCACCTTGTAGGTGGCGGCGCCCGCCGGCGTATCGGCATGGTTGATGGGGTTGAGCATGGGAAGCAGTCGGCCGATGCGCGCTTCGTCCCGCAGTTCGCAGAAGGCCATCGCCGTCCAGATGGCGGCGTGGGTGTATTGGCCGCCGTTTTCGCGCACACCCGGCACGTAGCCGCGGATGTACCCGGGGTTCATCGGCGCCTTGTCGAACGGCGGCGTCAGCAGGCGGATCAGGCCAAGCTCGTCGTCCACCAGCCTGTCGTCCACGGCCTGCATGGCCGCGCGCGCGCGGTCCGGGCTGGCCACGCCGGACAGGACGGCCCAGCTTTGCGAAATGGAATCGATCTGGCATTCGGGGTTTTCGGCGGACCCGAGCGGGGCGCCGTCGTCGAAATAGGCCCGGCGATACCAGTTGCCGTCCCAACCGGCCTGTTCAAGATCCATGGCCAATTGCCGCGCCGTCGATTCGCAGAACGCGGCGAACGGCAGGTCGGCCCGCGCGCGGGCCAGCGGGGCGAAGCGGTTCAAGGTGTCGTGCAGGAAAAAGCCCAGCCACACGCTGACGCCGCGGCCGGCGTCGCCCACCTTGTCCATGCCGTCGTTCCAGTCGCACGAGCCGATGCGCGGCAGCCCGTGGGCGCCCAAGGCGTTCAGCGCATGCGTCAGCGCGCGCGTGCAGTGCACGTACAGGCTGGCGGATTCCCGGGACGGGGTGGGGTGGTCGTAGTTGGACGATTCTCCCGGGTTGAGCGGACGCCCTTCGATGAACCCCACGTTTTCTTCCAGTACGGCCATGTCGCCGGTGACGTCCACGTAGTGGCTGGTGGCGTACGGCAGCCACAGGTAGTCGTCGGAACATCGGGTGCGGATGCCCCGGTTGGAGGGCGGGTGCCACCAATGCAGCACGTCGCCTTGCACGAATTGCTGGGCCGCGCTGCGCAGCAGATGGGCGCGCGTCAGCTCGGGGCGCGCGATCGCCAGCGCCATCACGTCCTGCAACTGGTCGCGGAAACCGTAGGCGCCGCCCGATTGGTAATGGCCGCTGCGCGCCCATAGCCGGCAGGCCAGCGTCTGATACAGCAGCCAGCCATTGGCAAGCGTATTCACGGTGGCGTCCGGCGTCTCGACGCGCACGACGTCCAGCGTGTCACGCCAGTATTGCCGGACGGCTTGCGATTCGTGGGCGGCGGCGCCTGTTTCCCGATAGTGGCGGACCAGCCTCCGGGCCTCGTCGGCGCCCTCGGATGACGCGCCCAGCTGGAACAGGATCTGGGTGTCTTGCCCGTCGTCCAAGGTGGCGGGGACCTGGATGGCGGCGCAAGGGTCCAGCGCCGCGCCGCAACGGCCTGACAAGCGGCTGCGGCGCAGGGCTTGCGGGTGGCGCAGCGTGCCGTTCCTGCCGATGAACTCCTTGCGGTCGCCCGTCATGCTGCGGCTGGCGCTGTTGGTGTCGAAGTAGGCCACGTGCCCGGAGTAGTCGGCGTTGAAGCTGTTGCGGGCAAACAGGGCGCCGGTGTCGGCGTCGACCTCGGTGGTCACATGCATCGCGGACTTCGCGCGCAGGTCGCCCAGCACCCATTCCACATACCCCGTGGCGGACAGGCGCCGGCGGCGTCCGGACCGGTTGCGCAGCGTCAGGACGTAGAACTTGACGGGCGACGCTTGGGCGACGTGGACGCGCAATTCGGATTCGATGCCGTCCTCCACGTGCTCGAAGACGGTATAGCCGAAGCCGTGACGCGTGACGTAGGCCGATTCCCCGCCCGCAGGGTAAGGCGCGGCCGACCAGTAGTGGCCGCTGATCTCGTCGCGCAGATAGAAGGCTTCGCCGCAGGCGTCGGTCACGCCGTCGTTGTGCCAGGGCGTCAGGCGGAACTCATGGGCATTGCCCGCCCAGCTATAGGCCTGCCCGCTTTCCGAGACGACGGTGCCGACGGCGGCATTGGCGATGACGTTGACCCAGGGGGCGGGCGTGCGCTGGTCGCGCGTGGTGGTGATGACGTATTCCTCGCCGTCGGCCGTGAAGCCGCCCAGGCCGTTGGCGTGCAGCAGGGGCGCGGGCGCGGCGGCAGGCGGGATGTCGGCCGAGGCCGGCAAGGGCGCGGCCGATATCACGAGCGGCGCGACGCGCGTCTCGGGCAGCGCCAGGCGGTTGACCTGGTTGGCCAGCGTGCCCTGCGCGTCGCTGAGCGACACCCGGGAGACGGCCAGCAGCAGCGTGCGGTCTTCTTCGGAGATCTGGTCGCCCGGACGCACGAAGATGCCGCCCGGCCGGTCGATGATGTGCGATTCCACCCCGGCCGAAATCAGCCCCATCATGCGGTCCTGCAAGGCCTGGCGATAAGTGCCGGTGTCTTCGTTCCAGATCACCAGATCCACGACGACGCCCTTTTGCCGCCAATAGGCATGGGCCTGCACCAACTGGCGGACCAGTTCGAAATTGGCCGGATCCTTGATGCGCAGCAGCACGATCGGCAGATCGCCCGAGATGGCATAGCCCCACAGGCCGGACTGCCCGCGGCGGTTCTTGACGAGCGTCGCGGCGTCGGCCCGCAGCGTGGGGTTCTGATAGACGATGGCGTTGGCCAGGCGGGCGTACAGCTGGGCGTCGGCTTCGGTGGCATTCAGCTGGCGCACCAGCACCTGCGCATGGGTCCAGGCCAGTTCCAGCGCGCGATCCGCCAGATGGCGGTCCTGGTACTTGCTGATCAGGTTCATGCAGGCGCTGCGGCTGTCGCCCACGCCTTGCACCAGATCGACGACGGCGGTTTCTTCGGGTTCCAGCGTGATCGTGCAGCGGATGGCGGACACCGGGTCCAGCACGGAGCCCTGGCTGCCCGACAGCGGGCCGGGGGAGTCCATCGCCAGCGGATCGGCCACGGAGCGGCCGCGTCCCAGGAATTGCGCCCGGTCCGTTTCATACGAGGCGCGGCCCGGGTCGCCGCCGTGGATGGCCAGCAGCTGGAACATCCACGGCGGATTGTCTTCCGGGCTGCGGCCGCGCCGTGTGCTGAGGATGGCGCGTTCGGACGGCACGATTTCGGTCTGGATGAAGAGGTTGCTGAAGGCCGGATGCAGTTCGTCGGCCATGGCCGGCGCGATCACGACCTCGGCATAGCAGGTGATCTCCAGGGTGCGGCGTTCGCGCCCGCGGTTGGTCAGGCGGCAGCGCCGCAATTCGATGTCGTCTTCGGGCGATACGACGATTTCCGTATGCGTGTCGATCTGATCGTCGGTGCGCCGGAACTCCGCGCGTCCTTCCGAGAAGATCACTTCGTAATGGTCGGGGCGCTGCAAGGTCGGCTGATAGGACGTGGACCAGACGCGGCCGCTGTCCGTGTCGCGCAGATAGCAGAACGTGCCCCAGTTGTCGCAGGTGCCGTCTTCGCGCCAGCGCGTGACGGCCAGGTCCCGCCAGCGGCTGGAGCCCGCGCCGCTGTTGGTCACCATCACGTGATAGCGGCCGTTGGACAGCAACTGGACTTCGGGGATGGGCGTGTCGGCGGTGTCCAGCACGCGCACGGACACCTCGGCCTGGCCAGGCGGCGTGCTGCGGATCACCGACAGCTCGGTGGCCTTGGCGTAGGCGGCTGCGGCGCGTGGAACGCGTTCCTGAAGCAGCAGCATGGTGGCCTGGAACGAGGGGTCGGCCTCGAAGCGGGCCTGCATCGTGCGGCCCAGCAAGACGCTGGCAAGCGACAGGAAGCCCATGCCCTGATGGTGCGCCATGTAGGCGTACACGATGGTGCCGTTCTTGCCGGGCGGTTGACGGCGCGGCGTGTAGTCGATGGCCTCGTATAGCCCGTAACGCCCGATCAACTGGTCTTTGGCCAGCCGCTGCAGGTTGCGGCAGGCCTCGTCGGGCGCCACCATCAGCGCCAGCATCGACGCGTACGGCGCCACCACCACGTCATCGGCCAGACCGCGCTTCAATCCCAGCCCCGGCACGCCGAACGCGCGGTACTGGTAGTTCATGCCGACATCGAACAGGTTGTAGGCGCTTTCGGACATGCCCCAGGGGATGCCCAGCTTGTCGCCGTAATCGATCTGCGTGCGCACGGCCGACAGGCAGGTCTGATCCAGCAGGGTCTGGGGGTAGGACGGCATCACGAGCCGGGGCATCAGGTATTCGAACATGGACCCGCTCCAGGACAGCAGCACCGGTCCGCCCGGGGAATTGCTCAACTGCCGGCCCAGCGCGAACCAGGTCTCTTGCGGCAATTGCCCCTGCGCGATCGCCACGAAGCTGCCCAGGCGCGCCTCGGACGCCAGCAGGTCGTACAGGCCTTCGTCGCGCCGGCGCTCGGTCAGGTTGTAGCCGATGGCCAGAAGGCGGCTGCCCTTGTCGTACAGGAAGCCGTATTCCGCCACCGCCATGTCGGCCAGCGTGTCGGCCAGTTTCTCGAGTGCGGCGCATCGTTGGGTGGCACGGTCCGCCGCCAGCACGACAGCAAGCTCGGTTTGCAGCAACCACGCACGCTCGTCGGGCGTCGTGTCGGGCGCGGACAAGCGGGCCCGCAAGGCGGCAAGCACGCCGCCTCCTTGATCGGCTACCTGCTGCAGCGTGGGCATGTCCTGCAAGGCCGGGATGTCCTGCCACGGGGCGTCGGCGGGCCGGTCGGGCCATGGCGCCAGCAGGGCCAGTTCGTCGCGCGCCTCTTCGCACTGGCGCAACATGGCCTGGCAATGCCATAGCGGTTCAGCGTAGGCGGGCGCCTCGAAGGCTTCCAGCAGGCCGTAGCCGAGTTGGCGGATGTGCTCCAGGCGTTGCCGGGTCTGAGCCAGCGTCTTGGGCGCGCGGTCGCCCGGTACCTGCGCAGTCAGCAGCGCGGCATCCAGCACCTCCAGCGCAGGGAAGGCGTTGGCCGGCAAGCTGTCCCGCAGCACCGCCAGGGCGTCGGCCAGGCCCGCGAAGGTGCGCGGATGCAGGATCGGGGCCTGGGCCAGCGCCAGCAGCCCGGGACGCAGCGTCAGCAGGTGGCCGGCCAGATTGCCGCTGTCCACGGTCGAGATGTACAGCGGGTGCAGGGGGGCCAGCGTGAGAGTGTCGTACCAGTTGTAGAAATGGCCCAGGTAGCGCTCGAGCTTGCCCATCGTGCTTAAGGTGGCTTGCGTGCGTTCCATCAGACGGCCCGCCTGCAGGTAGCCGAAGTCATGCGCAGCCAGGTTCGACAACAGGGCCAGCCCCAGATTGGTGGGCGAGGTCCGGTGCGCGGTCGTGGGCGCTGGCCGGTCCTGCACGTTGTCCGGGATCAGCCAGTTGTCCTCGGCCCCGCCATGTCCATCGAAGAATGACCAGGTCTTGCGCGCCAGCAAGCGCAGGAACTGGTCCTGGCCGGGTGACAGCGCTGTTTTCGCGGCGATGGGCGGCCGGCTCAGGCGCCAGGCGATGGCCGGCATCAGGGCCCACAAGGCCAGCACCGGGACCGCCGCGGGCCAGGCCGACGGGTTCCAGCGCAGGACGCAGGCGCCGATCGCCAGCGCCAGCAGTGGCGACCCCCATACGGATAGCAGCCACGGGCCCGAACGCGCCGCGCCGTCGCGGTTGGTGACGTTGGACGGCTTCCATTCCAGCAAGCGGCGGTGCGAGATCGTCAGCCGGTACAGCGTGCGGCCAATGGCGTCCAGGTGGTAAAGCGCCTCGTGCGCCATTGCACTGAACGCAAACGCGGCCCGGCTGAACTGCTTGAGCGTCGACGGCACCCAGCCGACCAGATGCTGCGCCAGCAAGACATCGTCGCCCTTTCTGACCGCGCCGAGGGCCGAGGCGAACAGCGCGGGCAGGAACACGACCAGCACACCGGCCACCGTCCACAACCAGGGATGCGGCAGCAGGGTCCAGCCCAGCGCCATCAACAGCACCAGGCTGGGCGACACGAGGCTGCGCCGCAGATTGTCCAGGATCTTGCAGCGCGCCAGCCAAGCCAGAGGCGGCCCGCCCGCCGTGCCGGGCGGTCGCGGCGGGTGGCCGAACAGCCAGCCCAGCAATTGCCAGTCGCCCCGTATCCAGCGATGGCGGCGGCTGACATCGGCCGAATAGCGGGCGGGATGCCCTTCGAACAACTGCACATCGCTCAGCAGGCCCGAACGGGCGTAGCAGCCCTCCAGCAGGTCGTGGCTCAGCACGCGGTTGTCGGGAAAGCAGTCCTTCAGCGCCGCCTCGAACGCATCGACGTCATAGATGCCCTTGCCGACGAAAGACCCTTCCTTGAAGGTGTCCTGATAGACGTCCGATACGGTGTTGGTGTAAGGGTCGATGCCGGCGTCACCGCCATTAAGGCGCGCATAGGCGGAGGCGGCCAGGTCGGCCAGGTTGACGGCCACGCGTGGCTGGAGGATGCCGTACCCCCGCGTGACGCGACGCCGGACGGGATCGAACTGGGCCTGGTTCAGGGGGTGCGCCATGGCGCCGATCAGCTTCCAGGCGCTTTCCCGGGGCAATTCCGTGTCGGTGTCCAGCGTGATGACGTACTTCACGCCGGCCAGCGCATCCAGATCGCCGACCACGCACGAGAAGGCGCCCGTGCCTTGGCTGCGAAGCAGGCCGTTCAGATCGGCCAGTTTGCCGCGCTTTCTTTCCTGGCCCATCCACACCTGTTCGTGGGCGTTCCAGCGGCGAGGGCGGTGCAACAGGAAAAAGGGGCTTCGGCCCAGCCGCCGGTATTTGTGGTTCAGCGCCTGGACATGCGTCTTGGCGCGCTCCAGCAGCAACGCGTCCGCGGGCAGGTGTTCGGATGCCGCATCCGCGAAATCCGTCAGCAGGCAGAAGCTCAGGTTATCGCCCGGGTTCGCCAGGAACCGGATCTCCAGCGATTCGGCCAGCTGTTCGCCGTCATCGATGTCAATCAGCATGGACGGCACCGCGACCAGGCAGCGGGCAGCGTCCGGGATGCGTTTCGCGTAATCCATCCGAGGCAGGCGTTGCGGACGCACCAGCCAGGTCAGCGACCAGTTGATGACGGCAACCGACAAATGGCTGGTGCCGATCAATGACAGCACCGCCAATGCGGCCAGCGGCCAGGGCTGGGCGCCCGCCGAGCGGGCCACGAACACCAGCAGCGCGGACAAGGCGCCCGTCATCAACACGATCGCCGCCGCGTAGCCGGCCAGGGCCGTGCCGGGCGACAGGCGCGCCAACCGGTCCGTCACGCTCAGCCGGACCTTGCCCTGCTTCACCAGCTCGGCCAGGCCTTGATCAATCAGATAGAAGCCGACGTGCCGCCGGCGCGGGTCGGCGGGGGCGTCGGCATGGGCGTCTGGCGCCACCGCACGCGCCAGATCGATCGCCATGGTGGCCAGTTCGATCTCGGACCGCTCGGAATGCCTGGCCAGGCGCTCCACCCGATGGCGGTAGCGGTCCCGGGTCGGAAAGTCCATGCCGGCGTAGACCGCGGCGGGGTCCTGGCGCAACGTCTGCTCCACCAGGCTGATGGCTTCGACGAATTCGTTCCAGTTCGTCTTCGACAGCGCGCGCAGGCTGCCGATGCTGTTGCTGATGGAGACCTGGTCGGCCGCCTGCTGCTGGTTCTCGGCCACGACCATCTGCTCGATGGTCAGGTTGGATTGGGCCAGGCGCTGCTCGAACCAGGTCAATGGCAATGCCAGCGCCGGCCCGTGGCCTTGCAGGCGGCGGGCGAGTTCGGCCACGAAGGCGCCGTCTATGGGCGGATTCGACCGCGCCATGTTGGCGATGACGAGGATCAGGCTGGTGGGGTCGTCCTGCGCGGCCTTGCGCATGGCGTCGGCCCAGGTGTCCGCCAAGCCCCGGTTCATGTTGGCGTAGGCCAGGCGGATCGCCACGCGTCTCAGGTTCTCGATCAGGGCCAGGCGCATCATGATGGGAATGGCCCAGAGCTCGCCCAGCTGCAGGGGTTCGATCCGCTGATACGCGGCCACGAACGCGCTGATTCCGTCCGCGTCGATCCGCGCGTCGCTGTGCGAGATCATCTCCAGCGCGATGTCGTATACCCGGGGAAGCCCCTGCGAGGGGCCCGCGGCCAGCTTGGGCAGGCTGCGGCTGTACCCCTTGGGCAGATGCCGCTTGGCCAGCCGGATCTGTTCTTCGATCAGATAGAAGTTGTCCAGCAGCCATTCGTCCGCCGGCGTGATCTGGCGGTTTTGCTGCATGGATTCGATCAGCAGCGCGCAAGCCTGGGCCAGCAGCGACTGGTTTTCCGTCAACCGGGGCAGCAGGTTGTCCGGCGCGCGAAAGGCGCCCAGCGCATGGACATGCGCCAGCGCCTGGCCGTGCGCTTCCATCTGCTGGGCATTGAACAGTTCGGCGCGCAGCGGCGGCTCGCTTTCGGCGGAACTGAGCGAGGGCTTGCTGCGCGCGAACAGGTCGATCCATTCGGGGGCGGCCTCCAGGGAAGGCCAGGCTATGGGTTTCATTGATACTCGGTCGGACGTGATCCATTGGCGCAAAGGCGTCGCCAGGGTGGCGACGTCCCGCCTATAGAGTGACCAAGCGCGCGCGCCGGCTCTGTGCGCTACCGCACGGACGCGGCGCGAGGCCTATGCCATAACCGACGCGAGCCCGACCGCATCGCCATGCAACGTGCGACGTCCTTGTACGGGCCGGCTTTAGGGGCGGGAGGTGAAGTCGATGGACAGTCAGGATGCGGGGCAACAGGCCACACCGCGACTCACGCACGCGTGGCAGGCGCTGGCGGGCCATCTGCAAGCCATGCACCCGGCCCGCCTGCGGCAACTCTTCATGGAAGACCCGGCGCGCGGGGCGCGCCTGACGCTGGAGGCGGCGGGCTGGTATCTGGACTATTCCAAGAACCGGGTCACCCCGAGAACCTTGCAGCTTCTGGTGCAACTGGCCAAGGAATGCCGGCTGCCCGCGCGGATCGACGCCATGTTCCACGGCGACGCCATCAATGCCAGCGAAGGGCGCGCGGCGCTGCACGTCGCATTGCGCATGCCTGCCGGGCAGGCCGTGCAGGTAGACGGCCATGACGTCGGACCCGATGTGCAGAAAGCGCTGCGCCGGATGGCGGCACTGGCCATGCAATTGCGCGGCGGCGCCTGCCTGGGCGGCACCGGCATCCCCATCCGGAATGTGATCAACCTGGGCATCGGCGGGTCTGCGATCGGCGTGGAGATGGCCTGCGCGGCGCTTGAACACTACGCCCAGCCCGGCCTGCGGGTGCGCTTCGTGTCGAACGTGGACGGTGCGGATTTCGCGCAGGCCACGCAGGGCCTGGACCCGCGCGAAACGCTGTTCATTGTCTGTTCAAAAAGCTGGCAGACCTCGGAAACCCTGCACAATGCCGCGTCGGCGCGGGCCTGGTGCCTGCAGGCGCTGCAGGACGAAGACGCGTTGCAGGCGCATTTCGTGGCAGTGACGGGCAACCGCAAGGCCGCGATCCAGGCGGGCATCGCGCCGGACCGCGTATTGGAGATCTGGGACTGGGTCAACGGACGTTATTCGCTGTGCTCCGCCATGGGGCTGGCGCTGATGGTGGCGGTCGGGCCCGAGGCCTTTGGCGACATGCTGGCCGGCTGCCACGACATGGACACGCATTTCCGCAGCGCGCCGCTGGAGCGGAACCTGCCGGTCATGCACGGCTTGATGGCAATCTGGAACAACAACTGCCTGGGTGCGCGAACCGTTGCCGTCCTGCCGTACGACCACCATCTGCGGCTTTTTCCGTCTTACGTGCAGCAATTGATGATGGAAAGCAACGGCAAGTCCGTGACGCAGGAGGGCGCGCCCGTGGCGGGGCACACCGGCCCCGTGTATTGGGGCGCTTGCGGCACGAACGGCCAGCATTCCTTCCACCAGCTGCTGCACCAGGGCACCCAGATGGTGCCCTGCGATTTCATCGGGTTCCTGATGCCGCTTGCGGCCTCGGCCCGTCAGCATGAAGAACTGCTGGCCAACATGTTCGCGCAGGCCGAAGCGCTGGCGTTCGGTCAGGCCTTGGCCGATGGCGGCGCCGCAGCCACGCCGCACCGCCATGTGGAAGGCAACCGTCCCAGCAATACGCTGCTGGCCGCCCGGCTGACCCCGCATGCGCTGGGCGCGCTGGTGGCGATGTATGAACACAGCGCCTTTACGCAAGGGGTGGCATGGAACATCGATTCCTTCGACCAGTGGGGCGTGGAACTGGGCAAGACGCTGGCGCTGCGCATCGTCCACGAACTGCGCGCCGGCATGACGGGCATGCAGAACCATGACAGCTCCACACGGGGGCTGATGCAGAAATACCTGGACGCCAGGATGGGAAAGACAAACCGGGGGACGGAGCAATAGTGCGCTACCCTGGAGGCACTCTGTTCGGCAGCGCACCAAGCGCCTGCCGATTACCCTTGCCGAACGGGTAAGGCCTGTCGGAGCGCCTTCGGATTGCGCCCGCCCGACTCGCGGGACTGCATTGGGCTTGTTGCAGGGGAGCCGCCATGCCTGACTCACACGATCCCACCCAGAACCACCTGCTGGCGGCATTGCCTCCAGAAGAGCAGGACCGCCTGTTTCCGCTGCTTGAACGCGTCGCGATGCCGCTTGGCAAGGCGCTGTACGAACCGGGCGGCCGCATGCGGCACGTCTGTTTCCCCGTCGATTGCATTGTCTCGCTCTTGTGCGTCATGGAAGACGGCGCGTCGACCGAAATCGCCGTCGTGGGCAACGAGGGCATCGTCGGCGTGTCGCTCTTCATGGGCGGAGAGACCACCCCCAGCCGCGCCATTGTGCAAAGCGCCGGCTCGGCCTACCAGTTGAAGGGCCAGGCGCTGAAGGACGAATTCGACCGGGGCGGCGCCATGCAGCACCTGTTGCTGCGTTACACGCAGGCGCTGTTGACGCAGATGGCGCAGACGGCCGTGTGCAACCGGCACCACTCGCTGGACCAGCAGCTTTGCCGCTGGCTGTTGCTGAGCCTGGACCGCTTGCGGTCCAACGAGATCGTGATGACGCAGGAACTGATCGCCAACATGCTCGGCGTGCGGCGTGAAGGGGTGACCGAGGCGGCCGGGCATCTGCAGGCGGCGGGCTTGATCCGCTACCGTCGCGGCCACATCCAGGTGACGGACCGCGTCGGGCTCGAGGCGCGCGTGTGCGAGTGCTACACCGTAGTCCGCGACGAATACGAGCGCCTGCTGAGCCGGCGCGCCGAGGCAGTACGCCCCTGACGGGGCGAACCGGAAACCGAACGTGCCACTTGCCCGATCCGTGTATGAAGACGTGCCCAACCGCTTGCTTGAGGCGTTGCCCGGGCGCGAACGGGCCAGGTTGCTCGGACGCTTCGAAGCGGTCGAACTGGTCTTTGGCCAATGCTTGCTGCAGCCCGGCGGGCGCATGGGCGACGTGTACTTCCCGACGCGCAGCTACATCTCGCTGATCCTGCCGCTGGCGCGCGGCCCGTCGCTGGAGGTCGGGTTGATCGGCAACGAAGGCATGTGGAGCGTCGACGTGCCGTTGGGCACCGATACCTCGCAACTGCGTGCCGTGGTGCAAGGCGGCGGAATCGCCTTGCGCATGCGCGCGGACCTTTTCCGGCAGGAGCTTGACGCCAGCCTGGCGCTGCGCCAGTTGATCAATGGTTACACGGTGGTCGTGCTGCAGCAGCTGGCGCAGGCGGCCGCCTGCATGCACTCCCATCTGGTCGAGGGCCGGCTGGCGCGCTGGCTGCTGATGACGCAAGACCGCGCCCACGCCGACCATTTCCATCTGACCCACGAATACCTGGCCCACATGCTGGGCGTGCGACGGGTGGGCGTGACCGTGGCGGCGTCGGCGCTGCAGCAGCGCAAGCTGATCGCCTACCACCGCGGCGACATCGCCGTGCTGGACCGGCGCGGCCTGGAGTCGGCCGCGTGCGAGTGCTATGCGGCTGATCTGCTGAGCTATGCCCGGATCAATGGGCCGCCCAAGTGAGCCGGGTGCGTTGACGCCCGTCGGTTTCCCTTAAACTGGGCGTCTTTGCCAGCCGCCTGGAATGTTTCAATGAGATCGACCCGCGCCAAAGCCCCGCTTCCCGCCGCCCAGCCGCGTCCCCCTCGGACCAAACCCGCCGAAGTGCGGCTTGAGGAGTTGATGGCCGCCGCGGAGAAGCTGTTCCTGGCCAACGGCGTGGAAGCCACCACCATCAGCAGCATCGTGGAAGAGGCGAAAGTCGCCAAAGGCACGTTCTACCACTACTTCGCCGCCAAGACCGA
>NZ_DBHKZA010000115.1:7717-13634 GCF_057314935.1 Achromobacter sp. | reverse complement strand
TCCTGGATGAACTGGTTGCGCAGGCCGCGCTTGAACAGGGCCGTGCACAGCGTGGCGGTGCTGATGCCGGCCAGGCGGGCGCGGGTTTCGGGATTCATTTGGGACACGATGGCTCCGGGGTCGATAGGCGATGAATTAGGGGGCACGCGGCGGGCGCGGCCCGCCTGGCGTGCTTAGAAGATTTCGGGTTCCGGTACGGGCGCGCCGAATTCGGTCTCCAGGAAATCGAAATCGCAGCCGTCGTTGGCCTGCAGGATGTGCTTGGAATACATCCAGCCGTAGCCGCGCTCATAGCGTTTGGGCGGCGGCGTCCAGGCGGCGCGGCGCGCGGCAAGCTCCTCGTCGCTGATGTTCAGGTGAATGCTGCGGGCAGGCACGTCCACCGTGATCGTGTCGCCGGTCTTGACCAGCGCCAGCGGGCCGCCGATGTAGGCTTCAGGCGCCGCATGCAGGATGCAGGCGCCGTAGCTGGTGCCGCTCATGCGCGCGTCGGACAGGCGCAGCATGTCGCGCACGCCCTGCTTCACCAGCTTGGTCGGAATCGGCAGCATGCCCCACTCAGGCATGCCGGGGCCGCCCTGCGGGCCGGCGTTGCGCAGGATCATGATGTGCTCGGGCGTGACGTCCAGGTTCTCGTCGTCCACCGCGGCCTTCATGCTCGGGTAGTCGTCGAACACCAGCGCCGGGCCGGTGTGCTGCAGGAACTGCGGCGCGCAGGCGCTGGGCTTGATCACGCAGCCGTCGGGCGCGATATTGCCGCGCAGCACGGCCAGCGCGCCTTCGTCGTAGATGGCCGTTTCCAGCTTGCGGATCACGTCGTCGTTATAGACCTCGGCGCCCGCGATGTTTTCGCCCAGCGATTTACCCGTGACGGTCATGGCCGACAGGTCCAGGTGGCCGTGCAGGCGCGACATCAGCGCAGGCAAGCCGCCCGCGTAATAGAAGTCTTCCATCAGGTAGGTGTCGCCGCTGGGCCTGATGTTGGCAATGACCGGGACCTTGCGGCTGGCGGCGTCGAAATCGTCCAGGCTGACCGCATGGCCGGCGCGGCGCGACATGGCGACCAGGTGCACGATGGCATTGGTGGAACAGCCCATCGCCATGGCGACGTTGATGGCGTTCTTGAACGATGCCAGGCTCAGGATGCGTTTGGGCGTCAGGTCGTCCCACACCATGTCCACCACGCGGCGGCCGCACTCGGCGGACATGCGCATGTGGTTGACGTCCGCCGCCGGAATCGACGAGGCGCCCGGCAAGGTCATGCCGATGGCTTCGGCGATGGCCGTCATGGTGCTGGCCGTGCCCATCGTCATGCAGGTACCGTAGCTGCGGGCGATGCCCCCTTCCACTTCGGTCCATTGCTCCTGCGTGATCTTGCCCGCGCGGCGCTCGTCCCACAGCTTCCAGGCATCCGAGCCCGAACCCAGGATCTTGCCCTTCCAGTTGCCGCGCAGCATCGGGCCCGCCGGCACGTACACGCACGGCAGCCCGGCGCTGATGGCGCCCATGAGCAGCCCCGGCGTCGTCTTGTCGCACCCGCCCATCAATACGGCGCCGTCGACCGGGTGGCTGCGCAGCAGCTCTTCGGTTTCCATGGCCAGGAAGTTGCGGTACAGCATGGTCGTCGGCTTGACGAAGGATTCCGACACCGAAATCGCCGGCAATTCCACCGGAAAGCCGCCCGCCTGGAACACGCCGCGCTTGACGTCTTCGACGCGCTGCTTGAAATGGCTGTGACAGGGGTTCAGGTCCGACCACGTGTTGATGATGGCGATGATGGGCCGGCCGACCCAGTCGTCAGGGGCATAGCCCATCTGCATCATGCGGGAACGGTGGCCGAACGAACGCAGGTCATCCTTGGCCATCCAGGCGGCGCTGCGCAGACTTTCGTAGGTACGTTTCATAGGGGAATGGGAGTGAGGCGTGGTGGGTATGGGATCATTTAAACACTAATACATTAGTGCGTCAGCTAGGTAAAAACCCGCTACACTGCGGGCTTCGACCACCGTACTCCCGACACGCCTTCGGATGCAAAGCCAAAAGCTCAGACTGGACCGGTCGCGCCACGCCGCACCCCAGGTCTTTGAACACTTACGCGAACAAATCGTGTCGCTGGAACTCGCCCCGGGCACCGCGTTATCGCGCGTCACACTGGCCGAAACCTACGGCCTGAGCCAGACGCCCATCCGCGACGCCCTCATGCGCCTGGCCGAGGAAGCGCTGGTCGAGATCTATCCGCAGCACACCACCGTCGTCAGCCGCATCGATATCCCCGCCGCCCGGCAGGCCCATTTCCTGCGGCAGTCGCTGGAACTGGAGATCGTGCACCTGTTGGCGCAACGGGCCGACCCGGTGCTGCACAAGCGCCTGCAAGCCAGCATCGACCTGCAACGCGTCAGCCATGCGAATGGCGAATACCAGCAGTTCATCGACGCCGACCAGGCCTTCCATCGCGACATGCATGCGGCTGCCGGCGTGACCAGCCTTTGGGAACTGGAGCAACGCTACAGCGGCCACCTGGACCGCCTGCGCCGACTGCATCTGCCCGAAGCCGGCAAGGCCGAACGCATCATGGACGACCACCAGCGCCTTCTGGACGCCATCGTGGCGCAGGAGCCTGGGCGGGCGCAGCAAGTGCTGCGGGAACACCTGTCCGGCACGCTCAGCCAGGTCGCAGAGATCTGCAAGCGCTATCCGGAATACGTGCTGGCGGAGTGAGGCGTCGGGCGCCCCTGTGAAAGACCAGGGCGGGTCATGCCCCGCCTGGTGCGCCGCCGCCGGCCTTCCTGCCCGAAGAGGGCTTACGCACCGGGCGGCGGGCGGTGCCGTCGTCATGCCCGAAGAGGTCCTCCCGGGCTGCTTTGTTCAGGGCGATGATGGCGGGATGCTGCAGTTGCCGCGCGGTCGTCAGCGCGTAGAGCTGCTCCTTGACGCCGGCGATACTGCCGATGGCGCGCACACGATATTGCTTGACCAGATAAGTCGTGGTCGCGGTCGGCGCCACGAAAAGGCCGACCCCGGTTTGGCCGAACGAGTTCAACAAGGCACTGTCGTCGAATTCCCCGACGATGCGAGGCCGGATGTCATGCTCGTCAAACCACTGCACCAGACGCGGCCGGATCGCGGCATCCTCGCCCGGCAACAGGAACGGGGCCTGGTCCAGCATCGTCGGAAAGCGGCCCGGCAATTGTTCAAGCAAGGCCGGCGCGCCAAAAAACGTCAGGCCGCTCTCGCCCAGCAAATGGCTAAAGCCACGGACGTTCAATTGGCTGGGCATCGGACGGTCCGCAATCACCATGTCGTACCGGTGCACCGCCAGATCCGCCAGCAGGAAGGCAAGCCGGCCTTCGCGGCAGATCAGCCGCACGTTCTCTTCCAGACGCAGCACCGGCTCGATCATCCGGTAAACCAGCGATTTGGGGACGCCTTCGGCGATTCCTATCTTGAACTCCACCACTCGCCGGGCTGGCCGGTCACGCAGATCGTCCAGCAGTTCGTCGCCCAGGGTGAAGATGCGGTCCGCATACTGCGCAGCGCGGCGGCCGACGTCGGTCAACTCGAGCCCGCGGCCCACCCGCCGGAATAGCGCGGAGCCCAGCGAGGATTCCAGTTCCTGCAACTGGCCGCTGATCGACTGCGGCGTGCGCTGCAATTGCTGCGCCGCGCGCGCAATGCTGCCGGCCTTGGCAACCATCCAGAAATAGCGCAGATGTTTGTAGTTGAGAGAGACCATGGCCGATCACTCCAAAAAATCTGACTATCACTTCATGATATGCGAATTGTCCGACGAATAAGCGTGTTCTAGACTGGTTTCGTGTCTTGCATCGTTCAGGATTCCGGCCGCATTCCAGCGGTTGGCGGCGATGGCGGGAGGCGGCAATGGGTCACGTCGAGACTTTTGCCACAACGCCGATGTGGGTGGGATTCGTCGGCCTGGTGCTGGCCGTGCTGGCGCTTGACTTGTATGCGCTGGGCGGCCGTCGCGCGCACCGAGTATCGACGCGGGAGGCGCTGGGCTGGGTGCTTGCCTGGGCCACGCTGGCGACGCTGTTCGGATTATCGATGTGGTCGTTTCTCGATGCGAACGCCGGCCGCGCGGTGGCCAACCAGAAAACCCTTGAGTACTTCACTGGCTACCTGATCGAACTGTCCCTGTCCGAGGACAACATGTTCGTCTTTTCCTTGATCTTCACGTACTTCGCGGTGCCCCCGGAGTTGCAACGGCGGGTGCTGCTGTACGGCGTGCTGGGCGCCATCGTGATGCGTATCGGGATGATTCTTGCCGGCGTCTGGCTGCTGTCGAAATTCGTCTGGCTGTTCTACGTACTGGGCGTCTTCCTGATAGTGAGCGGCGCCAGGATGCTGGCCACGGCCGGTCGCCAACCCGACATCGCCCAGAACCCGCTTGTCCGTTTCATGCGGGCACGGATGCGCATTACTCCCGACTATCACGGGCAATCCTTCTTCGTCCGCCTCAACGGGCTGCGCTATGCGACCCCCATGTTCGTCGTCCTGCTGATGATCGAAGCGACGGACGTCGTCTTTGCTGTCGACAGCATTCCGGCGATCTTCGCCGTGACGCGGGACCCGTTCATTGTCTTCACCTCGAATATTTTCGCCATCATGGGCCTGCGGGCGCTGTATTTCCTGCTGGCGGACATGGTGGACCGCTTCCATTATCTGAAGTATGGGCTGGCGATCGTGCTGATCGTCATCGGCGGCAAGATGCTGGCGGCGCAGTGGGTCCACGTGCCGGTGCACTGGTCGCTTGGCGTGGTCGGTCTGGTGTTGGCCGCATCCATCGGCGCCAGCTTGCTGCTGCCCAGAAGGAAGGCTTCGGCCAACCGCCACAACGTGAAGCAGGCACACACCAAGGAGCTGCCATGAACACGATCATTCTCGCCACCGACGGATCGACACACAGCGACGAAGCGGCCCGCTACCTGGTCGCAAGCCCATTGCTGAGCCGCGATTTCGTCGTGCATGTGGTGCATTGCGAACCCCAGGTGTCGGGGGACGTCGAGTCGTTCATCGGCAAGGCCGAGATCGACGCCTGGCACCACGAAGAAAGCGGCAAGGCCATGCGCTCGGTGATCGACATACTTCGCCGCGGAAACGTGAACTTCGAATGCCACGAGCTGACGGGATTCACGCCCGAAAGAATCGTCAAGTACGCGGAAAGCGTCAACGCCGCCTGCATCGTACTGGGATCGCATCACCGCAGCCCGCTCGTGAATGCCTTGATGGGGTCGGTGAGCGGAAGGATTCTGGCGCACGCGCCTTGTCCAGTGCTGATGGTTTAAGGCTGGACCGGGCGGCCGCCTGGGCGGGCGTTGCCCCAAGCAGGCCGGACGCGAGAGCCAGGAAGGCGGAAGCCATCGCACGGCCAGATGGGCGACAGGACGCGTCGTCAATCCAACGGATACCGCCGTATCACCGTCTTCCCATCCCGTTCCGCCAGGGACAGCAAGGCTTCGCCCGACGCGTCCATCCCGAGCAATCCCGTCTCCACATCCTGCGGCACCTGGAACGGACGCCAAGTCTTGCCCTGGTCTCGCGTCGTGAAATAGGTTTTGGTGTATTCGTTGAATGAAAACAAATGATCCGCGTAGGTCTTGATCACCCAGGCTTGGCGGCCGAACCAGGCGTCGCCGATCCAGCTGGGTTTGCCCTGCACCGTGGGCGACGCCGAACGCTCGTTCCATACGCGTTCGGCCTTATCCAGTTCATAGATGCCATTGCCCGAGGTCCCGAACACGGGCTCGTCGCGGCTATGGCGCGCATCGGGCGCGGGCGCCGGGACCGGCGGCACGTGCGGCGTGATGCGGAAGGCGGGTGAGGCGCCGTCCTGGAACTCCACTTCGAACCGCCGGGTTTCCAGCACCTCGTTCTTTTCCGACGCATTCAGGCTGATCCG
>NZ_DBHKZA010000115.1:0-7617 GCF_057314935.1 Achromobacter sp. | reverse complement strand
ACGTCAGGGTCGTAGGTCCAGGTCTTGCCCTGGTCGTCCGAGCGCAGCGTTTCCCAGGCGGCCGGCGGCTCGCCCCCGGTCGACGCAGCGGGGCTGCGCGGCGTGCCGGTGACCAGGTACAGCGTGCGGCCTTGGGGAGAACCGATCAGGCTGACGCCCGTGTCGCCGCTGATCGAGCCCAGCAGTTCGAACACACCCGTGCCCTGCCCGCCATAGATCAGGTTGCGCGTGTCGGCCAATTGCCACGGATTCTGAGGGCGCGTGTTCAGGGCCGGCACCAGCGCGTCCAGCAGCGGCGCCTTTTCCAGTGCGGCCATGTCCTTGCCCGAGACCAGCCGTTGGCCGATCAGCAGTTGGCGCTCGCCGAACCGATGCAGGGACACCCGGGACGACAAGGCGAATGGCGGGCCGTTGAGTTCGCCGATCACCTCGCTGCGCGCTAGCGGCTTGCCCAGGGGCACCTGCTGATAGAGGCCATAGCCGATGATCCCTGCAACCGCGATCGCGGCGCCGCTGGCAAGCAGTCTAAGGTTCATGGCTGCAAAGCATCCTGATGCGTGGGCGCCCGCCATCCGGCCGGCGACTTTTGGAAATTGACGAAACTATAGCGTGTTGTGCATCGTTCTCTATACTGACGTGACATACTCTCACACCGCACCCGGCTGCACACGGAAACCCGACATGATCGCAAGGCACGCACGCTTCGCCCTGGCCCTGGCTATGCTGGGGACTGCCGGCTGGACGCAATCGGTCGCTGCCGCGCCGCCCGAGGTCTGCCAGGCCGTGACCGTGCGTGAAGGCGACCCGATTCCTCCCGATGCCTGCGCCGTGAATATCTTGCCCCGCGACCTTGACGTGTCGAACCTCATCTTCGGCGAGGGCCCGGCGTGGACGCCACTGGATCCGCAGGCGATGCCTGGCGTGTTCTACGACACGGCGTCCATTGCGCCGATGACCGACCGGCCCGTCGTGATGGCGGTCACGGTCGCCTGGTTCTATGCGCAGCCCCGTGTCTCGGAGACGAACGGCCAGTCGTATGGTTCGGTGGCGCAGCCCGTCCTGCTGAACTGCAGCGCCAACACCTACACGGTCACCGAGACCCGGCACTACGCCGGCAGCAACGCCACGGGCGCGCTGGTGGAATCGATCCCGGTGGCCGGCATCCACAACGCGCCGGTGGCGCGCGACCCGGTCCAGCGCAAACTGCGCGCCATGGTGTGCCCGCCTCCGGGCAAGACGGTGCGCAAGTAGGCGTGGCGCCCTACCCGCGCCAATAGCGGTACAGCGCGCGCGCCGCCGCGTCCAGCAGGAAGCCCAGGACCCCGATCATCAGCACCATGGCCATCAGTTCGGAATAGGCCAGCCGGTCGCGCGTGTCCAGGATGAAATATCCCATTCCCGCAGACACGCCCAGCATTTCGCAAGGCACCAGCACGATCCACAGGATGCCGATGGCCAGCCGCACCCCGGTCAGGATGTGGCCCAGCACGCCGGGCAGGATCACGCTGCGCAAGGTCTCCCAGCGCGTGGCGGCCACGCTTTGGGCCAGTTGCAACCAACGCGGATCCAGCTGCTGCACGCCCGCCGCGGTGTTCAGCACGATGGGCCAGACGGCGGCGAAGGTCAGCAGGAAGTACACAGGATCGTCGCCCACGCCGAACACCATCACCGCAATCGGCATCCATGACAGCGGCGAGATCATGCGCAGGAACTGCATGGCGGGCGACACTGCGGCCTCCAGCCGCCGCCAACTGCCGATCGCCAGCCCGAGCGGCACGCCGATCAACAGCGCAAAGCCCAGCCCCACGGCGATGCGCCGCAGGCTGACGAGGATATGCATGGGCAAGTCCGATGCGGTCAGCAGTTCGGCCAGGCTGACGAAGGTGGCGCCCGGCGAAAAGCGCCGCGCCATGCCGCCCGCAGGCGACAAGACGTCGGTGCCTAGCCACCACAGCGCCAGCAAGGCCGCCAAGCCGGCCAGCCCCAGTGCGCACCGCCCGCCCAGGCCCAGGCCGGCGTTGCCGGGACGGCCGGGCGCTATAGCGCTTGATCCGGCCGGGCCGGCGGATCCGGCGGGACCGGCCGGCGCGTGCCCTTGCGAACCCGCGAATGACTCGCGAGCCGTCACGCCTGCACCATTTCGGTCCGCGTGTAGGCGTCCGGGAAGCCGAAGCGGTTCAGGCCGCCCACGGATTCGATCGCGCGTTTGACGTAACGGTCGTCGACCAATTCGCGCGCGGCGCGCGCCGGGTCCAGGTCGGCCAGGAAGCCCCGGTCGGCCTCGATCAGCGTGTCGCGCAGGCGGCGCACCAGCTCCTCGGTGTAGCTCGGGAACGGATAGGGTTGGAAGTCGATGCGGCGTTCGTCCCAATCGGCATGACGGATGGCGCCGCTGCCCAGGTACGCCTCGCGGTCGGACGCGGGCGGCGCCAGCACCTTGGTCAGCGCCGGCAGGCCGTGCGGCGTATACCGGTTGATGCCTTCCTTGGACAGCAGTTGAGCGGTTTCGGCGCGGTTGTCGCGTATCCACAATTGGGCCTGCACGATGGCGTCAACCACCTTTTGCGACCACTCCGGGCGTTGCTCCAGGTCGCGCTCGTGCATGAACACCACGCAGCACGCATGGTTGCGCCAGACGTCGCCGGTAAAGCGCAGCACCTTGCCCACGCCCAGGGTTTCAGCGACCGCGTTGAAGGGCTCGGCCACGATGTAGCCGGCGATGCGGTTCTGCGCCAGCGCAGGCGGCATGTCGGCCGGCGCCATGACGATCAGATTGACTTCGTTGGCGCCGACCGAGCCGTCCTTGCGCGCCACCGGCGTCAGGCCGTTCTCGCGCAGCAGGTACTGCAGCATGACGTTGTGGATGGAATACCAGAACGGGATGGCGACCGTCTTGCCGCCCAGTTCCTTGACGTTGTTGATGGCGGGCGCCACCGTCAGGCCCGATCCGCCCACGTGGTTCCAGGCCACGACCTTGGCCGGAACCTTGCTGCCGAAGCGCGCCCATACCGTCATGGGCGACAATAAATGCACCACATTCACCTGGCCCGAGATAAAGGCCTCGATCACCTGCGCCCAGCTGCGCAGCAAGGTGGGCTTCTCGGCCTTGACGCCGGCTTTGTCGAACAGGCCGTTGTTATGCGCCACCAGCAGCGGCGCGGCATCGGTGATGGGCAGGTAGCCGATGCGCACGGGCGCGTCGGGTTCGCTCTGCGCGCGGGCGTTGAACGCCGACAGCAATGAGGTTGCGCCGCCTGCCGTCAGCAGGGCCGAGAGTTTCAACCAGTCGCGACGCGACATGTGTTCCAGGCACATCAATGAGCTCCTAGCAAGAGGACGACAACCGTCTATTCAAACCAACGCGGCATCGCCGCGCACGGCCCGCAGCGCAGCACGCAAGCGGGTCAGGATTTCCAGGCGCAGCGCGCCCATTTCGGGCAACAGGTCGGCGCGCGGATGCGGCAGGCCGACCTGCCATACGCCCAGGATGCGTCCGGGCGCGCCGCCCAGCAGCACGATCCGGTCGGCCAGCACCAGCGCTTCGTCGATATCGTGGGTGATCAGGACGGCCGCGGTCCGAAAATCGGCCACGACCTTGCGCAGCAGCGCCTGCATCTCGCCGCGCGTCACCTCGTCCAGCGCGCCGAAGGGCTCATCCAGCAGCAACACCGACGGCTGGCGAGCCAGGCAGCGCGCCAACGCGGTGCGTTGCGCCATGCCGCCCGACAACTGGGCCGGGCGCAGGTGCCGCGCGTGGGAAAGGCCGACCTCGTCGATGGCTTGGTCCACCCGCGTCCTGCGCTGGCTGTCCGTCAGCGCGGGTTGATGCTTGAAATCCAGGCCGAAGGCGACATTGCGTTCCAGCGACAGCCAAGGCAGGAGGCTGGGGTCCTGGAATGCCACGGCCACACGGGGATGCACGCCCGCCAAGGGCGAGCCTTCCATCAACAGCGACCCGGCGGTCGCGGCCTGCAGCCCGGCCAGCACGCGCAACAGGCTGGACTTGCCCGCCCCGCTGGCGCCCAGCACGGCCACCACTTCGCCACGCGCCAGATCCAGGTCCACGTCATGGAACACCGGACCCGCCGCGCCGGGATAGCGCAGCGCCAAGCCGCGCGCCTGCAATACCGACGGCGCGCCGGCCGTCATGCGGCGGCCTCGGCGGCGAGCTTGGCCTGACGCTTGGCCAACTCGGTCTTCAACTGGACCAGGCTGGGCGTGACGATCGGCAGAAACGCGGCTTCACGCCAGCGCCGGGCGAACCCCGCCCCGGCGGGCTTCAGATAGGCCGCGCCGCCGCTGGCCTGCAATTCCAGCTGCACCGCCTGATTGGCCGCTTCGGCCAGCGCGATGCGGATTTCGAACAAGGCCCAGGGCTCTGCCACGAACCGTTCGCTGCGCACGCCGGCGATCAGGCTGGCGGCAAGCGCTTCGACCTGCGCGTGCAGGGCTTGCAGCGGCTCGCCCAGGATGCCGCGCGACGCCTGGCCTTGGCCGGTCTGCGTGGCGGCTTGCAGGGCGCGGCGCGCCAGCCCGATGGACAGGCCGCATTGCAGCCCCGCGAACGCCGGGCGCGCGCGCGGCAGATACTGCCGGGCATCCGGATGGATCAACCATTCCGGGCCGATACGCACGCCCTGCACCGCCAGCGCCGCGGTGTTGCTGGACTGCAGCGCCAACAAGGACAGGTCCGGGCTGCGGACCAGGCCGGCGATGTCGTGCGGCAGCGCCACCACGGCAGGCGTGCCATCCGGCGCGGTGACCGCGGCCGCGACCAGAAACCCCTCGGTGCGCAAGTTGGTCACCCAGGGCATGCGGCCATCCAGCACCCATTGGCTCCCGGCTTCGCGGGCGCCGATCTGCAGGGATTCGATGCCCGACAGGAACTTCATGGCGTTGGACAGCGCCGTGGCGCCGGCGTGTTCGCCGGCCAGCAGCGGCGCCATCCAGGCGTCGGCCAACACCGTATTCGGGCTGCGCAGCAGGTATTCGATGAAGACGCGCTGGCTCCAGGCCACGAAGGCGCTGGCGACCGACCGCTCGGCCACCTGAGACACGGCCTCGATCGCGTCGCCGATGTCGGTGCCCGGCAAGCCGCCCTGAGCCACCGGCACGCCGATCCGGAAGAGGCCCGCGCCGGCCAGCCTGGGCAGCACGGTCGCGGCGTCCAGGCTGCCGTCGTCCAAGGCGTCCGCATGCTGGTCCAGCCATGCCGCCAAGTCCGGGGGCAAGCCCCAGCCCGCAGCGGGCGACGCGCTGAGCGGTTGCCCCGCCATCACGCGCCGCTCCAGGCGTAGTCACGCAATTGGTCGTTCAGCGGAGTCTGGGCCAGGTTGTTGCCGAAATTGCAGATGGTGGCCAGCCCGACGCCCACAATCACTTCGAGCGCGTTGCCGTCCGTGTAGCCGGCGTCGCGCAGGGCCTGCAGGGCCTCGTCGCTGACACGGCCACGCGTCTGGATGACGGCTTCGGTGAAAGCCGCCAACGCCTGCAGGCGTTCATCGGGCACCACGCCCTGAGCGCGCAGCGCGTCCACGACTTCGGGTGACAGCCGCGCCTTGTTGCGGGCCAGCGCCGTATGGCCGGCCACGCAGAACGTGCAGCCATGGCGCGTGCCCGCCACCAATTGGACGACTTCACGTTCCTGCAAGGTGAGGCCGGCGCGCGCATTGATCTGCGACAGCGTCTGGTAGGCCTCCAGCGCGACGGGCGCGTTGGCCAGCACGCCCAGCAGGTTGGACAGGTATCCCGAGGCCTGTTGCGCAGCGGCCAGCGCGGCGCGCGTGGGTTCGGGAGCGCTTTGCGCGGTATGGACGGGCAAACGGGCCATGAAGATCTCCTGGGGTATCGTGGAAAAGCATATTGTGCGGGTGCCCGGCGGCAAGCGACAATGCACGAGGATCGCAACTTGATGCTAGATCTTATCGACTTTCAGCTATGCGCTTATAACCGGATTCGATCTGCCATCATCCTCCCAAACTGCGACGGCGTTCCGACCGGATCAGTTTGACGCCCCCTACCCGGCCCAACCATCTTGCCCTTCCATCCCGACCATACCGACCAAGCCGCCGTCGATGCCCTGTTGCTATCCAGCCTGGAAGTCCAATCCAGCTTGTATCACCTGGGGCAATACTGCGGCAATTGGTCCGCCAGCACCAGCGGGCGGGCGCGCGCCAGTTTCCATCTGATCCTGCACGGCCGCTGCCGGGTCGATCTGGGCGAAGGGCAAGACGCGCTGACGCTGGCCGCGGGCGACGGCATCTTCTTCCTGCGCGATATCCCGCATGCCTTGACGCCGCTGGATCCGCCCGCCTCTGGCAGTGCCTTGTGCACGGCCATGGAGCCGTTGCTGCCGCGCCAAGCGGACAGCACGGGACTGGCCTGCGGGTTTTTCCAGTTCCGCCCGGGGTTGGCAGACCTGCTGGCCGACACCCTGCCCGACTACCTGGTGCTGCGCGCCGATGACGAACGCTTTCGCACGGCGCGCGGCGTCTTCGAATTGATCCTGGGGGAAACGGCGCGCGAACCCGGCGGGTCGCCCGTGGTGCTGGAACGGCTGACCGACCTGCTGATCTTTTTCATGTTGCGCCATCTGGCCATCCACGACCGGCAGGCCTATGGGCTGTTCGTGCTGGCCCGGGACCCGGCGATGGCGGGCCTGCTTCAGGCCATCCTGGAAGATCCTGCCGCCACGTGGAGCATGCAGGACATGGCCGACCGCCTGCATATGTCCAAGGCGACGTTCCATCGCCGCTTCACCCTGCAAAGCGGCACGACGCCCGCCCAATTGCTGCAACTGCTGCGCATGCGCGTCGCGCGCCGCCACCTGAGCCAGGGCATGGGCATCCAGGACGCGGCCGAACGCGTGGGGTATCAATCCCAGGCCGCGTTCAGCCGCGTGTTCCAGCGTACGGAGGGGGTCGCGCCTTCGGCGTGGCGCAAGCGCGGCCCCGCCGTGGGCGGGAACCCGCCGGGGGTGTAGCCCGAACTTCAGCCCAAACCCAGCAGCAGTTCTGCCAGCACGCCGGGATGCGTGATGTGCGCCTCGTGCGGGGCGGCGATGTCCACCCACTTCCAGCCCTGCTGCGATTTCACCAGCTTGCGCGATTCCTCCAGCACCGCCAGTTCAGGCTGCGTGCAATGGATATAGGTGCGCGGACGCCCGTTGCCGATGGGATGCTTCAACGTGAGCGGCGTGGTGTAGCTGGCCAGCGGATGCGCAGTCAGGCGGCGCTTGACCCATTCGTAGTCCGCGCTGCCCGGGGTGAAGCCCCAGGCGGCGGGAATCGGATCGGGGATCGGCACGGCCAGGCCACCGGTGGCCTTCGAGGCCGCGGCAATCCGCGCGTCGGCATCCGCCTTCGGGTAGACCGAAAACGCATTCTGGCCGCTTTGCAGCACGATGGCGTCGAAGTACACCAGGTGCGCCAGGCGCTCGGGAATGCGGTCGGCCACGCCGGTGATGGGAATGCCGCCGAAGCTGTGGCCCACCAGAATCACATCATTCAACTCTTCTGTTTCGATGACCTGCACCAGGTCTTCGACGAACGTGTCGATCGTGATGCCCTTGTTCAGCAGGTGGGCGCGGTCGCCCATGCCGGTATAGCTGGGCGCGTA
>NZ_DBHKZA010000114.1:0-13876 GCF_057314935.1 Achromobacter sp. | reverse complement strand
GCTGTAACAGCGCGGGCACAGTTAGCCCGTACGCGTGCGCGACAGCTGGCAGGTGTTCGGTTGGCATGTGGCTGGCCTGGCGGTTGCGAGGGCGACGCTCGGCGATACGCCTCATCTCGGCGGGCCGGCGTGGCGCGGCGAGGCGGTCTCGCCCGGTACGCTCTTCCCAGAGGGACAGCAGGATTTCCCCCCTCCAGTGCGCGGGCGAGGCGCCGGCTAGATACTGGCGGACCATCGATTCGCCCACGGCTTGTCCCATGTTCCGGGCAATCTCATGCTGGCCCATGCCACAACGGCGCAGGTCCAGGATGATTTCGGGCCAATCGAAGTCTGTCAGGCGCATTGATCAGGTGCCACTCAGGGTGATGAGCCGCCCTTGCGCGAGGCCCGCACGCTCCATAGCGAAGCGCATGGATGCGGGCATGACGAGCGGACGCGGCGCAGCCCTGGTGCCGGCTACGACGGTGACAGGCCCGGTATAGGGCGGCAGAGGTTCGGTGGCCGGCGTAGCCTTCGCGCGCGGCTGGGCTGGGCGGCCGCGATGGCTGCCATCATCCACAGGTCATATGCGGCCTTGGGCGTCTCGCCTGCGCGGGTCAGCACGGCATCACCGCAGTACCACAGCCCATGCTCTCCCTTGCGCAGGCGCGGCCGGACGGCGTCGGCCGCCTTCTTGCGGCGGGAGACGTTCGGACGCTCCCCCGCCTTTTCCTTGTGCCGGCGCACCAGCTGGGCGATCCGCGTCGCCGTCACGCCGTATTCGACCGCCAAGGCTCCAGTGGTTTCGCCGTTCAAACGGCGCTGGACGATTTCCGCGTTGCGGTCCTTCTGTTCGTGGGTGGTCATGCTTTGCGCTCCAGATCGACGGCCCAATGCAGGATGGCCAGGGCGTCGGCGTCGTTGTCGTCCACCACGCTGAAGCCGCGGGCCTTCGCCTGCGCCTTCATCGCGTCCTTGTCGGCATTGCCTTTGCCGGTCCAGTGCTTTTTGATCGTGCCCACACCAACGGGCAGCAGTGCCGTGCGGTGGCTGTCGGCCACCATCTGCACCAGGCACAAGAAAGCGCCGTAGGCGTGCGCGGCATCCGTGCCGGCGTGGCGCTTCACGTCCTCGTAGGCGATGGCATGCACCTGGTGGCGCACGATGGTCTCGGCCAGGAACGACCGGGCGCGCAGCCAGCGCTGCCCCGGCGTCCAGGACTTGCGCGGCGTGAACACTTCGGTGCCGTGCACGATCCGGCCATCCCGGGCGCGGACCGCCCAGCCCAGCTTCGTACCAAGATCCAGCGCCAGGATGGAGACGTTCACGCCCGGCAAGGGCGCCACCGCAGATTCAGCATTGACGCGGCGTGGCGGGGTGATCACGCTGCTTTCGGCACCACCCCGTGCCCAGGGGTCGGCGGCATCCAGCGCGCGGCCGGCCAAAGTGCCCGCCAGCGGATCCAGCGCCACGTCGGCAGACCGGGCGGTCAAGTTCGGTGTAGTCATGCCAATGCTCCAATCATGTCAATGGGTTGGCGACGTTTGTCGCTGGTGAACTGCAGGCTGTCGGCGTGGCGCCAGAGGTTGATGCGCCCTTCCCACTCGCCGTGGCGGTTCTTGTCGCAGATCAGCACCGAATCGGGCAGGTCGAGCGTGTCGGCGGATACCTCCCCGCATGCGCGCAGCTCGGCCTCGGCGGTGCGCTCCTTGCGCTTGTTGCGCCAGACGGTCAGCATCTGGTCCACCTGGTCGACGATGGCGCCGGACCCCTTCGCAGAGAACTTGCCGGGCACAGCGTCCTCGTTCTCGCCCTTCTTGGCGTGGTGCACCAAGTGGATGTGCATGCCCAGGTCGCGCGCCAGCGTGCAGAGCATGTCCACGAAATCCTTCTGGCCGTTGTAGTCGTCCTCGCCGCGAACGCACTTCATCAGGCTGTCGATGACCAGGTGGCGCACCTTCAGGCGGTCGGCGCAGTAGCGCGCCACGGCGTAGAGCATGGCCGGCTTGACCGTGCCCTGCTGGTCGTACAGCCACAGCCGATCCCGCGACCAGTCGATGAGGCGGTCGACGGCCTGCACGCTCGGGCGGTTGTTCATCGCGGTCTGGCGCAGCATGCGCTTGAGCGTCGACTGGGGCTTCATCTCGAATGAGGCGATGCACACGCGCTCGTCCTGGGTGGCGAAGCCAATGCAGGCCTGGCCCAGCAGCTCGCTCTTGCCGTGGCCGTTGATGCCCTGCCACAGCGTCACCTCGCCCGGGCGGAACCGCAGTAGGTCATGAGTCTTGGCCCACGGCAACTTCGCACCGGTTATCTGTTCGCCGTGCTCGACGGCACGGGCCAGCTCGTCGCGCCATGCCTCGGCAGCCAGCACCTTGGCCTGCGGCTCGGTGGCCTCCATGTACGCCTGGAAGTCGATGTCGTCAGCGGAAAGGATCTGGCTCATGCGGGGAACTCCTGGGTTTCTTGCGCCGGCTGCCAGACGATCAGTCCCCACTGGCCGGAGGCGATGACCTTGGCCGGCGAGCAATCGGACACCCGGCGCATCAGCTGCAGCGCACGCCGGCGGGTCGGCGCCAGGACGTGGACCACCAGGCCCACGCAGACGCGCAGATCCAGCGCCGCGGCGTTCTCGTCGTCGTGGATGTGGATTTCCGGACAGCCCACCCAGCGCCCGTTCACCATGCGGCCCAGTTGCGCCTCGGGGTGGGTGAAGCTGCCGTAGGCCTGCTCGGTCGGCAGGCATGTCAGCCAGACGTCGGCCGGCTGGTAGCCCGCCATACGGGCAGCGATGAGGGATTGATGGCCGATCACACTGCACCCACCCATGGCTGGTCACTGCTCAAGGCGCCTTGCGCCGGCCCGTCGTTCGTCTTCGGGGCGTAGAACGTGTCCCAGGCATGCAGGATCGACTGGTCCAGCATCCTCCCCACGTCGTGCCCGGCAGTCCGCAAGGCGTCCAGCTTGCTCACGGCCAGCTTTCGGGCGGTGTCGGTCATGGGCTTCTTTTTCCGACGCCGCATTTCCTCGAACTGCTTCCAGGGCTCAGCAGGGACCCAGTCCGGCAACGTCCAGACCTCGGCCCCGGAACGGGGGCTATGGGGGTTTTCTTTATCTTCTCTATTCTTCTCTTCTCTAGTCCGCTTTTTGTCCGCTTCAGAAGCGGACGAATTTCGGTCGTTTCGCTTCCTGTCAGCATCCTGTGCGCGCTTCTTCGCAGACTGGCCGTTATGCTCATCAAACTGGGGCATACAGAGGGAAAAGCCGTCAAACTCCAGCCAGCCGACAGCGATCATGGCGTCCGAAAATCCAGGAAAGCCGATGGTTTCGTCCATCACTTTCGGCGTGTAGCCTTCGAGCTTTCCATCGACCGAGTGCGCATCGAAGAGGCCCCAGACGGACAAAAGTCCACCGATCACGCGGAGTCTGTCCGCTTCACAAGCGGACGCAATGCGGACAACTTTTGGATGCGTCGGGAGGTCGACGCGCATCTTGATCCAATCAGCAGCCATTACGCGGCCCCCTGCAATTTGCCGGCGCGCACGGGCAGCCAGCGGTTGTAAGCCCATTCCCAGGTTGCGCGCTTCTCAGCGTCGGTCAGGCTGAAACCCTGATCCAGACATTGGTGGCAGCGGAAGCAACCGGGAACGGTATAGATGTCCTTGGCCTTGATGCCCATGCCCTTGCCGTAGGCCGACCAGTTGGCATGGCAATGCACAACGGTGTCGCGCTCGCACTCACCGCGGCACACGCCGGGGATCTGGAGGTAGCAAGGTTCACCACGGCAGGCGGCCAGGTACTTGGGTTCGTGATAGCCCGGGCGTTTCTTCGGCGCGCGGTGCTTGAATTGGGTGCGCGTCAAGCCTGCGGTGGCCTTGAGCGGGGTCTTGCGGGTCAGGGGCGTGCGGCGAAGCATCAGCGCACCCACCCGGGGATCTCGTCCGGGCCTGACCAGCGCACACCGCGCTCGGAGCCGAACGCGTCAACCAGGTCGATGAGTTCGCTCATCTTGCGCTGGCTCATCCCGCTGGTGCTTTCCCCCAGCATCACGAAGCCGCCACGCAGGCCGGCGGCCATGCGCTGCTCCTGGTTCAGGCTGGCCGTGAAAATATCCTTCCAGGCCTCGGGCGAAAGCTGCTCTTCCACACCGTTGACGGGCCAGCGCAGTTGCCGCGCCACGTCGTGCAGCATTGCCCACATCTTGGCGTTCAAAGACAGCTTGCGCGTGGGCTCTGCAGGCGACAAAAAGAAGTAGCCATCCGGGGCCGCGTCGATCGCCTGGTGCGCGCGTTGGCGCGTGCGTGAGTTCAGCGGGTAGCGCATCAGTGCCTCGTGGAGAAAGCGGTGTGGCGGCCAATCACCAGAAAGGCCTCACGCAATTGAGGGTTCAGGTCTTCCCGCAGCATCATTTCTTCGTATGCTTTGACGCGGTCCCAGTTGTGCCGGCGCAGCTCTTCTTCAAAGGCGCGCTTCGTAATGGCAAGGGCTTGCTCATAGGTCATGCGGCCCTCTGGGCGATGACTTCTTCCATGATCGTCAGCCGGCCCAAATGGTTGAGGTACTGGCGAATGGCGTGGTTGCCCACGGCCTCTTCGAAGGCATCGATGCGGTCGGCGGGAAGGTTCAGCCGGGGCCGGTTCTTCTCGTCGAAGGGTTCAGGGTGCAGGTAGCTGCTGACGTGAGGCGCGTACAGGTCGCACTCTTCAGCCAGGCTGCGCTGCGTCATGTTCGGGCGGGTCCGATGGTCCCAGGCGAGGCGCACGGCCTCGCGGAAAGTCCTGCACGCGGCAACCGTCGACGGCGGCAGGAACCTCTTTCCGGCGGGCGCCGTCGGGGTACTGGCGCCATAGACAACTGCGGGATGGGTGTGCATTTCTCTTCGCTTAGTAGGAAAAATTCATCGAGTTACAAGATGAATTACAGGGTGGCTTCGGGCCAAAATTTTTCGCATCAACAACACGACGCGAACCGAAATGACCGAGACCGAAAAGCTTCTGCAGCACGCCCAAGACATCGCCCGCCGGTCCTTTGAGGACCCGAGCGAAAAGGCCGTGCTGGATATCTTTGATGAGCTGCGCGCCGAACGTGACCGCACGGCTTGGGCGACCGAGGGGCGCGAAAGCGCCTCGGTGCATTGATGGCCTACACATCGGTCGGCCCTATCGGGATGCGGTTGTCCTGCGGATCGGGATCACGCATGGCTGGCCTCCTGCTGCGGCGCGGGGTCGGCAAGCTCGGGCCAGAAGCGCGCAAAGTCATCAGGGCGCAGGTCTTGCCGACGGCACTTGCCCCCGGTTATGAGCTCGATGTCGGCGCCAATCAGGCCAGCCAGCTTGTAGCCGTAGGCAATCTGCCGGAGGTAGCCCACGGAGGTTCCGTGCCGAGCGCAGCTCGCTTCAGCTTCGTCTTTCGGGGTATCCCGCAGCCACTGCAACAGTGGTTCGACGGGGACTCGGGCGGGGGGGGCGTGTTCTTTGCGCATGACGTGACTTTACCATTTGGTAATGTCAAGTCAACACCTTTTGGTGATTTATCTTTCGGTAATAGACAATGCCGCGAATGAACAACGCCGCAGACAAAGAAGTCGATAACCGACGCCGCCAGCTAAGGAAGTGGATCGACAGCCACTTCCCGAACATGGCTGCATTCGTTGCCCGACATGGCCTGAACCAGGGCGAGATTTCGGGGTTGCTGAAGACGAAGTCCTTCGGCAGCAGAAAGGCGCGCAACCTGGAAGAGGCGGCAGGCATGCCCCTCCGGTACCTCGAACAGACGGATGAAGGCAGTCCGCTCGGTACTGGCATAAGCGGAGACAATATCAGCGCGGGTCCAGAGATAAGGGGGTTGGTACCAGTGATTTCCTGGGTGCAAGCAGGCGCATGGGCTGAAATCTGCGACAACTTCCGGCCCGCGGACGCCGACGAATGGCTGCCGTGTCCGGTGGCTCACGGACCCAATACTTTTGCGTTGAAGGTGCAGGGCGTGAGCATGGAGAAGAAATTCCAGGACGGTGACATCATCTTCGTCGACCCGTCGCGCGATGCTTACAGCGGTAAGCACGTGGTCGTGCGCCTGGATGACGAAGAGCGCGCAACATTCAAGCAGTTGATCATCGAAGACGGCGAGATGTTCCTTCGGCCTCTGAATCCAGACTGGCCAGAGAAGGTTATCAAGGTGAACGGGCGCGCTACGATATGCGGCGTGGTGATTGGAAAATTCGTTCCCGTCTAAACCACAAAGGAGCGCGAAATGTCTGGAGCCCATATGGAGCGGCTGATCCATTTCAAATCAACCGAAGCGGCAATGGCTTCAGCTCGGGATGGACTTGTACCGACTGGCGATGCGGTTGGTGTGGTTGAGTCGATACGGCCTGGACAACGGTGCGACGTAGCGGCTCTTGTGGAAACGCGTGAGGCGATCCTTACTGTGCGGATCGCCGCGGGTATCGAGAACAGCATTCAAACTGGGCAGTTCGTCCGCTTGGAGAATGATGGGCCCGGCGGATATGTAGCCGTCGCACAATTATCTCCCTGCTACGACGTGAAGACACGTCGCTTCCTGACGCATAAGGAAAGAGACCGGGCGGAGAATGAGGTGCTCGAAGGGGCTCGCGCTGCCTACGCGGGCGCTGCACCAAATCGAGCCCCAGCCACAATTACTGGAAAACTGGACACTCCACTGAAACGTATCGGTTTGATGGCATTAGCTCTGGGGGCAATCCTATTGGCCGCGGGGCTGATCGAGATCACCAACGATATCGGCCGGTGGAATTTCGCAGAGCGTTTTTTTGATCGCTGGTGGGGCTCGGTTTCGGGAACTGGAGGACGCTCCGAGCGCTCGTCGCTCGCAGCGTGGGGCACGTACATGACCGCTTTCGGGTATCTCTTCTCGTTCGGGTACGACCGCATCACCAGCCGGCTAGTTCGCTGGATTCGAACTGGGTCCGCATAGCGCTACCCCTCTCACATATCCGCCGCCACCGCCCTCGGGCGGTTTTTCTTTGCTCGTTACAAATTAAATTACCATTTGGTATTGCCCAGCAAATTACCATTTGGTAATCTTCTCCCAACGCATCACCAAACGGTAATGCATGCACTCACCACCCGGTGAGCAGACGGGAGAACACGATGGACCACGGCGTACTGAACGTGCCGCTTGCCAAGCGCGGCAACATCGACAAGCAGGTCGACGCTTACAAAGCAGAGCAGGCCGCCGCCGCCCGCGCTTCTGAGAAGGCCGCCCGCAAGGCCCACCGCGCTGCGCGACCTGAAGCCGACCGCATCCTGGCCGCGATCTTTGCCCGCCCGGATCTGCTGGCTGCGAAGGCTGCAGCGACTGGCCGCACGGTCAGCGAAGTGCGCGGCGCGCTCAAGAGCTTGGCCATCTCCCGCCCCGCCGCCATGCCCGCCTTTGAGCGCGACTGGCTGAACGCCTAACCCCCACCCGCCCCGGGTGCCGGGGCTAGGAGACCACCATGGAACAGCAAACCAAGCCGACGGCGACTGATGCCGAAGCCGTGCACGCCATGCGCCAGTACGGCGGCTCGTTCGTCAAGCAGCTGGCTCAGCTCTGGCTGACGTCGGACCCGATCAACCAGGGGCGCGTCGTTGCGGCGTTCCGGCCCGAGTTTGAGCAGTACCGCAAGGATGCCGCGACGCTGAAGCACTACGAAGGCGTGGCGCTCGAAGCGTCGCGCATGGAGCGGAACTGATCATGAACGCCCGCCCCGAAATCAAGCTGACGCCCGAGCAAGAGCTGCGCATGGATCTGGCCTGGGATGTGCGCATTGCGTTGCGCGACGGCCAGCAGGAGGTCGTGCGCTACGCCGCGACCAGCCCGAACCGCCAGCCCGCCGCGCATGCCGTCTACGAGGACAGCATCGGCAACGCCGCGCTGACCACCGCCTTCGAGGAAACCGCCAAGGCGTATGCCCGTGGCGACACGTTCGGCCGGATCGGCGAGCTGTTCAGCAAGTTCATGGACGGCGCCAGCGCGCACTACGTGGAGACGCTGGCCGACGCGATTGAAGACCCCGAGCGCCAGCTTGATGTGTCGTTCGAACTGGCGCCGCGCAAATGACCCTCCCCCTCTTCATCCTGTGCGGCCTGATCGCCGCTTACCCCTTGGGCCGCCTGGGCGACTTCTTTTCCCGCCTGTACGTCCGCCTCGATCCGTGGAGCGAAGCATGAGCGAAGTTCTGACCGTAGAAGAGGCGTTCGACCGCGATATTCCCGCCGAGCGCCGCCAAGACGTGATGGAAATGATCAGCGAGTCCGCCCAATCGGACAAGTACCACCGCGACCACATCACCATCCGCAACCGTGACCGGCAAGACGCGATCAACGTGCGCGCAGAAGGCGTGGTGACGATAGACGGCCGCGAATTCGCCTTCATCGTTCGCGATGGCAACAACGACGGCACGGTGCTGGAAGGCTGGGAAGAGTCTGGCGCCCAGGTTTTGGAGCCGACGCCGCGCACACATTGGGCACTGGCGCCGCGCGCCGATCTGGTGGCCGCTGCGATTGAGGCGGGGAAAGGATCGTTCCTTCTCGCCAAGTGGGACGCGATGCTATCGCAGCCCGAAGTGGCCGAAATACCGCGCAAGTATTCGTATGACAGCTACATGCAGCCGGGCATTGTCGTCAGCCAGCATTGGACGGCTGAAGCCGCCAAACGCGGATTGGTGCTGACCGCCAAGGAAGACGCGGACGAAATCCGCGCCCGCCTGCTGGCCGCGCGAGGTGCCCAATGATCCGCCTCCTGCGCGCCCACGGCGACCTGCTGATCGGTGCCGCTGCTCTCTGCGCCGGCGTCTTCATGGCCTGCGTGCTGGGGCCGACGCTTGACGCCCAATCCCCCACCCTCACCGCCTGCGAAGGCTGCGGCAAGACCGTGGTCGTCGCGAAGGAATGAACATGCACAACCTTCAAAGCATCCGCCGCACACCGTGCGATGAATTGAACATCTACCAGCACGCTCTGCTGGCAGCCGCAGAAGAAATGTTGCATGTCCGCAAGTTTGCCAACGAAGTGCGCACCTCAGCTTGGATGAAGCAGCCGTTCTACCGCGAAACGCTGCGCTGCCTGGCGGATACGGTGGAAACCCGCCTGACCGCCACGCTTTTTGCTTTCAGCTCGCCCATCATTTGGATGATGGGGTCCGATGTCTTTGAAGAGTACGACCTCCTGAAAGAAGCGTGCTTCAACGAGACGGCCTTCCTGACCAGCGACGCCTATCTGCTGGGTGAGCAGAAATGAACGCGATCACCGAATCCGTCGCCCTGATCGACGCGCCGTGCACGATGGACGGCCAGGACATCGAGGCGTACCACCGTGGGCCTGGCATCAGCAAGACCGGCCTGGACCACGTGGCGCGCTCGCCGGCCATGTTTCATGCGCTGCACCTGGACCCGGCCCGGCCGCCCGAGAAGGAGCGCGTCGGCCAGTTGGAAGGCCAGCTTGCCCACTGCGCCATCCTGGAACCGGCCGAGTTCGACAAGCGCTATGCCGTGCTGCCTGCCGACGCGCCGGACCGGCCTACCGAGGCCATGCTCAACGCCAAGAACCCCAGCGAAAGCAGCATCGCGCGCCAGAAGTGGTGGGCGGAATGGAACGAGCAGACCCAGGGCAAGGTAATCGTGACCAACGCCCAGCTTGAGACGGCATTGCGCCAGGCCGAGAGCGTTCGCCGCCTGCCGGATATCGCCGAGGCCCTGGCCAGCGGCCGCCCCGAACAGTCCGCCTACTGGATCGACCCGGACACCGGCGTGCTGTGCCGCTGCCGCCCTGACTGGGTGCATCCCGCCGGCGACAACGGCGTGATCCTGCTGGACGTCAAGACCTTCAGCGATGCCAGCCCGGCCGAGTTTTCCCGCCAGATCGCCCGCAAGCGCTACCACGTGCAGGACGCGTTCTACAGCGACGGATACGCGCGCGCCAGCGGCAAGGAAGTGCTGGCCTTCGTGTTCGTTGCGGTCGAGACGGAATGGCCCTACGCGGCCAGCGCCGTGATGCTGGATGCCGCCGGCCGCGATATGGGCCGCATTCACTACCGCCGCGATCTGGACGTATACGCGCGCTGCTTGGCCTCCAACGAATGGCCGGGCTACGGCGCCGCCATTCATCAAGTTTCCCTGCCCGCCTGGGCATCTAAGGATTGACCATGAATCAGCTTGTCACCCAGCAAAACGAATTTTCCAACATGGTGGCTAACACCGGCGTCGAGACGGCATCGGCCGCCGTTGCCAGCCAGGCCAAGGCGATGGTCGAGGCTCGCTACATCATGGCGATCCGCCGCCCGCGCGACATGGACGTCGTGCGCGAAAAGATGCTCAAGGAATGCCGCCGTCCGTCCTTCGCCGCGGTGGCGCGCTACCAGAAGCCGATCGGCCGGGACAAAAGCAAGTGGCCGTCTGGCCCGTCCATTCGCTTCGCTGAGGCGGCCGTGCGCAACATGACCAACATCACGGTCGAGACCATGACCGTGTACGACGACCGCGAGAAGCGCATCGTGCGCGTGACCGTCACGGATCTGGAGGCGAACGTTCCCTATGCCCAGGACGTGACCATCACCAAGACCATCGAACGGCGCCAGCGCAAGGAAGGCGACCAGGTGCTGCGCACGCGCACCAACAGCTACGGCGACACGGTCTACATCCTGGAAGCCACTGACGACGACATCATCAACAAGCAGCAGGCGCTGATCTCCAAGGCGGTGCGCACGCTGGGCCTGCGCCTCATCCCTGGCGACATCGTGGACGAGTGCATGGAAATCGTCATGGAAACGCAGGAGCGTGCCGACGCTGAAGACCCGGACGCCGCCAAGCGCAAGCTGTTCGACGCATTTTCGGCCATCGGCGTGCGCGCCGAGCAGTTGAAGGAATACCTCGGTCACGACGCCGGCACGCTCGACCCGAGCGAGCTCAAGGACCTGCGCGCCCTGTACGCGGCCATCCGCGACGGCGAGGCGTCCTGGCGCGATGTGATGGAAGCCAAGACCGGCGAGTCGGCCAAGAAGCCCGGAACCACCAGCATCAAGGACATCAAGGGCAAGAAGGCCGCCGCCGAAGACGCGCCGGTCACTGCGCCCACCTTCGACCCCGCGCCCATCCTCCAACTGATCTTGGCCGCCGCCGACCTGGACGCGCTGGCCCTGGCCGGTGAAGCGTTCCGCGACGCGCCCGACGAGCACTACGACGCGCTGAAGAAAGCCTACGACAACCGCCACGCCGAGCTGGACCCGGCCGCGTAACCGTTCTCCCAGGGCGGCGCCACCACAACGGAGGCATCCCGGCGCCGCCCGCCCTATTTCCCACAACGCAGCACCACGGAGACTGACAAATGTTCAGCCTGGAAAGCCAGAAAGTCACGCTCGCACATCTGAACGTGCGCCCCGAGAACCACGGCGACGAGAAGGTCGGCGGCGCTGACCTGAAGATCGCCTTCACGGAGAGCAACGGCCTGCTGGCCATGTTTCACCCCGTGCTGCGCGACGCGCTGTACCGCCGCGAAGATTCGCCGCCCGACCAGGAAGAGATCTTCGAAGGCAGCCCGGCAGATGCGCTGACCGTGCGCAAGTTCGGCGACCTGATCGGCGCGCTGCGCCTCAAGCACGAGCTCAAGGGCGCGCAGGTCGTGATCGGCTTCGGCCTTGGCGGCGCGTCCGACATCGACTTCGAGACCGCCGACGTTGACCATTTTTCAGTGGATCTCATGGAAGGCGGCAGCGCGCGCTACGGCTTCCGGGTGAAGTGCAACCCCACCGGTGAGCAGATCAAACGCCTGTATGAGGTGCTGGGCGGCGAGGTCGACATCAGCGTCACGCCCGCCGTCGACAAGCAGCAGTCCCTGGGCCTGAACCTGGAATAAACCCACGGCCGGCCCGGCGCTGCCCGCCGGCCACCCTACACAGAGAACGACGATGACCGAATCCCTCAAGATTCAGCAGCTGGAGAAAGTGGGCCACGTTGGCGGCTGCCAGATCAACCCGGCTGGCTACGCCAGCTACATGGATAGCAGCTGGAGCAAGCCGACACCGGAGAAGGTGGCGGCACACGCCCTGACCAAGCTGGAGGAGGCGCGCCAGAAGGACGTCGCGGCGCACGAACTGAACATACCTCGCATGGCGGCGAACAAGGTCATCCACGACCGCATCGTCTTCCTGATGAAAGAGGTGGGCATGCCCGACAGCTGGAGCGAGACCGATCGCAAAAGCCGCGCCCGCTTCCCGAAAAAGATCCAGCATTCCGCCGGTTACGTGACCGACCTGCTGCGCGAGGTCAAGACCAACGACGGTTTCGAATACGCCACCAGCTCCTACGAACGCCTGAAGAAAAGCTACGAGGAATACGCCGAGCAGGCGAAGCGCCAGGCCGAAGTCGACCGCACCAAGGCCCAGCGCGAGCGCGAAGCCGAAGAGGCCAAGCGCCGCGAGGACATGGAACTGGCCGCCATCCTGCTGCGCTATGGCTTGGATGTCATGTCGTCATGGTCCGACGTGTTGGAGGCTCTGCGCGCCAAGGACAAATACCTGGACCTGGCCATCGCCGGCCAGCGCACGCGCGGCGACTGGAGCGAAGGCCCGTGGCAAGTGCGCAACGCCCTGGACCGATTCACCATCGAGGACGACACCGACAAGGACATCGTGGTCGACCTGTCGGACTGCCTGGCCGACTTCGAAGACGGGCGCGTGTTCCGGGATACCACCTGGAACTATGACCGCCTCTTCGGTCTGGTGAAGGACGAGCAGTTGCTGAAGGACACGCAGTTGGCCAACGAGAAGTCGCGGAGCTACTGACCATGAGCCACGCCCGCAAGCCCCGCCGCAAGCAGTATCGGTCGCGCCCGCTGCGCTATCCCATGATGGCCCCGCTCAAGCAGCAGATCAGCCTGGACATGCACTTGGCTCTGGCCCGCCTGCGCACGGCGCCGCACGACGACGCGCGCACCGACCTTGCGTCGACCTTCAACACCGTGGGCGTGGCCATAGAAAACGACCGCCGCTTCCAGGAAGAGGTGCAGCACCTGAACGCCGGCGGCGTGGTCTTGCAGGCATACATCGCGCCCGCCGCCCTCACCGACGAACAGCTGGCGATCCTGGCCCATACCTGCGCCGTGATCGACACCATCCTGGGCCTGCTGGACGTCCCCACCCTTTGGGCTGCCGAGAAGGTGGCCGTTGAACTGATGCGCGCCGCGCGCGCCACCGGAGCCTGACATGAACACGAACCCCGAATGGAAGCTGTCCCCGGCTACAGCGACGCCGGAAATGGTCAAGGCTGGCCTGATGTGGCTAGTTCACTTCCAGCATATGCGGATTGCTGACAAGCGGGCAGCGCTGGCGTCGGCCTTTGAGGCAATGCTCGCCGCGGCTCCCGAAGCACCTCCCCTGACCGTCACCGTCGACCCCGACGCGCGCGGCGTGAGCGTAGGCGTGTACCAGGGGTCGAGCTGCTTATACAGCGGCGCGCACCCTATCCCCGCCTCCACGGTAGCGACTGAGGGGGAGCAATTGGCGACGTTTGAGGCGAATTTCCCGAACGCTCCGCTTTCTGCATCCAAGTTCCATGAGTTGTGGAGCCTGGCCAGCGCGGGCTGCAGCCCGCGCCACGCCCTGCTGGATAACCTCCGCTGGCAGGTTGGAGTGTTCGCCGGACTTGTTGCCCGGGAAGCTATCGCCAGCGCTCCCGCTGCTGGCGATGCGCCGGCATGGCACGGGCTGACGGATGCAGAGCGCGACGGCTTTGTCGGCGAGATTGCGGACTACGGAACCGACTTTGTCTCTCCACTGTATGCGGTCGTCGAGAGCATCGAGCGCCGGCTACGCGATAAGAATGCCGCCATTGCCCAGCAGTCCCAGCGGAAGGAGGCGTGATGGCCCAGGCCGGCGCCTACTACAA
>NZ_DBHKZA010000113.1:0-14558 GCF_057314935.1 Achromobacter sp. | reverse complement strand
GTGTTGCCCTCCGCGTCCCGCGCATCCAGTCACCCTCAATACCGCCACCGCACGTTCAACGAACCGGCATGTTCGCGGTTGCCGCCGCCGTACTGTCCGCTGTAGTTCAAGCCCAACGTCGCATTGCGCGACACCGCCACTTCGGCACCCAACTCGGCCAGCGCCGCGTTGCGGGCGATGGGCGAGCCCGCCACCGTGAAGGCCTGGCCACCGTCAAAGGCCATGGAGGTTTTCGGCAGCACATCGCCAAACGCATGACGCCAGCCCAGCGTGGCTTGCAAGCGGCCTTCGGCGCCGGCCAGCGTGAAGTCGGTCTGCGCGCGCACGCCCAGCGTGCTGGCGGTTTGCTGGTCGTTGCTGCTTTGACCCCTCAGCGCGGCCGAACCGCCCGACTCCGAGAAGCCGCGGGTGCGCAAGTCGCTCCAGGCCAGACCGACGAACGGTTCGATCGTGGCGCGGTCCGACAGGGGTAGCGCATAGCCCAGTTCGGTGAAGAGCTGGGTGGTGCTGGCGCCGTAGTCGGCGGTCAGTTTTTGCGAGTCGCCTGCCACCGTGGCGTAGCGTTTGGTGCTGACGTCGTGCCAGGTGTAGGACGTGCCTACCAGCAGATTCAGCTTGCCCGCGCCGGCCTCGAAGGCCTTGCCGCCGTAGACCGCGGCGCTGTAGCCGGACACATCGGCCTGCGAGGCGCGGTCGTCCACGCGGATCTTGCTGTCGGTGTAGCCGACAGCCCCGCCCAGGCGCCAGCCATTGCCCACGGCATGGTCGGCACCGGCGAAGACGCCGCCCGTGTGCTGACGGACCTGCGCGGTGTTGTCGGTGGCCTTCTGGGTTTGCCAGTTGCCCACGAGCTCCGCCCAGGCGGGCTGCGCGTTCGATGACGGCAGCGCCGCGGCGGACATCGTACCGCCGGCCTGCGCCGTCGGTGCGCCGGCACGCATGCCCGCGCTGAGGTTGGCGCGCAGGTAAGACAGCGGCAGCGTGCGCGTGGTGGTGCTGGACCCCATCAGGCTGGACGCGACGCTCGCGTGGGCTTCGCCCGTCAGGCTGTTAAAGGCGGCGGGCGGCGCGCCTTCGGGCAGGGTCAGGATGTACTCGTGCAGCGCATTGCCCGACGGCAGGCTCTCCAGCGCCTGGGCCACGGCGCGCTGGTTGCCGGTGCGTGCGGCGTCCGCGAACGTGATCGGGCGGGTAGGCGTGGTGGGCGTTGCCGGATCCACCGGGACCTGCTTGCGTCCGAGTTGCAGCGTGACGTCCTGCGTGCCGTAGCGCAGCGCCGGGTCCAGGAATGCGTAGTTGGACGACACGGTGTTGAACTGGCCGTTGATGGCGCCCGCCGTCAGGATCGTGTATTGGCGCGTGCTCTCGAACCCGCCTTCCGGCCCCACGTGCACGACGGACCCGGCCAGGTTCGCCACGCCGCTGACGGCCACGCGGGCGCTGGCGGACGATGCCGGGTCGGCGGCCACTTGGTAGACCGAGCCGGGCATGAACGTCAGGTCGCCCGCCACATTCAGCGTGCCGTTGACGTTGCTCGGCGCCAGGATCGCGCCGCTTTGCAGCGTGGTCGCGCCGACCTGGCCCGCGCCTTGCAGCAGTGTGCCGTTGGCCAGCGTCAGTGTGCCGCCGAGCTTGCCGGTTGACGCGAGGTTCAACGCGCCGGCCTGCACCAATGCGTTGCCGGTATAGGCGCTGCCATCGCCAGACACGGTGAGCATGCCTGCGCCGGTCTTGGTCAAATCACCATTGCCGGCCATCGTGCCAGCCAGACCGAACGTCGTGCCAGACGCCACATCGATGCCGCTCGTCCGCGTAAGCGTGACAGCGCGGTTCGTATCGAAGCTGGCCGTCGTGACCAACACGCCGCCGCTCAGCGTCAGGCTCCCTGAGGCTGCGCCCAGGTTCGCGTCCTTGGATACCGACAAGCCGCCCTGGCGCACATCGGTGCCGCCGGTGTAGGTATTGTCTGCAGTCAGCACCAGCGTGCCGTAATCGGTCTTGGCCAGCTTGCTGGCGCCAGTCAGGCGGGATGCTAGGGTGCCGGTGATGGCGGCGTCTGCCGCTGATCCCGCGCCCACGCGGATGATGCTTTCGCCGCCAGCACCTTGCAGCGCGATGTCGTCGCCCTGGATGCGGTAGCCGTGAGTGACGATCTGCATGCCGGTGACGCCGATCGCGCCGGCCGAGCTGTCCACCGTGACGGTGCCCGCCGTGCCTTGGAAGATGGCGAACGTGGGGTTGGGCTGGAACACGCCGTTGAGCGTGCCGTCGATATTGGCCCAGTTGCGGCCGTCGGCGCGCCACGTGCCAGAACCACCGTCGATGGCGCCGTTGTCGTGTCGGGAAGTATTGCCGCCATCCCAGAAGCTCAGCGTGGCGCCGGACGTGGACGCCAGGTTGACCTGGCCGCGCACCGCGGTTTGCAGCGTCAGCGCGCTGGCGGCCACGCCGGCAGGCCGGGTGCCCAGCGCCAGGCCGTGGTCCACCAAGTTGCCGCCGTAATCGAACAGGCGATACACGCCCGCGCCAAACCCGCCGTTATCGGTCACGTTCAACGTGCCGGCCAAGGTCAGGTTGCCGCCCACATCGAACAGGGCCGAGGCGGGGGCGGGCGCGCGGCCCAGAGACACGTTGACCTGGCTGGCGCTATCCAGCGTGAGGTCGCCGCCAATGGAAAGCTTGGACCCTTGCTCGCCTATCAGCACGCCGCCTGCCAGCGTGGCGTTGCCCGTGATACTGCCGCCGTTGAACAGCGAGCCGCCGCCGCTGATCGCCGCATTGCCGCCCAGCACGCCATGAATGTACAGAAGCCCGCCCGTGACCGACGCATTGCCGCCCAGCTTGTTCAATACCATCAGCGTGCCGGCTTGTACTTCAGTGTTGCCAGTGAAGACGCTGCTGTCGGCCGTCAGCATCAGCGTGCCCGCGCCGGTCTTTTTGAGCTGGCCTGCGCCAGACAGCACGCTGTCGTAAGAGGAGCCAGCCGTTTGGTCAAAGCGCAACGCCGCGCCTGAGGCAATCATCGTATTGCCGGTGTAGCGCCCTGCCTGGGCTGTGAGGGTGCCCGCATCGATGCGCCAGTCCTGAGCGCTGATGCCGGTCAACGTCAGCTCGCCCGCGCCTTGCTTGACCATCGAACCGGTGCCGGAGATATAGCCGGCGTAGGTGGCATCTGTGGCCTGTTTGAATACGACGGCGCTGTTGTTCGCGAGGTCGCCTCGCAGGGATGCCGCATCGCCCACCAGCGTGCCGGCCAGCACTTGCGTGTTGCCGTAGCTGTTGGCGCCCGTCAGCGTCAGGGTGCCTGCGCCCAGCTTTTGCAGATTGCCCGTGCCGCTGATGACGCCTTGCAAGCCCAGCGAGTTGCCGGCCGCCACTGTGATGCCGGCGGTTTGCGTCAGCGTGACGGCGCGCGCGGAATCAAAGCTGGCCGTGGTCATGAGTGCGCCGCCATTGAGCGTCAGCGCGCCTGCCGCCGCGCCCAGATTCTCATCCGATGACACGGACAAGGTGCCCGAGCGCACTTCGGTGCCACCCGTGTACGTATTGTTGCCGGCGAGTACCAGCGTGCCGTAGTCGGCCTTCACAAGCTTGGTCGCGCCGGTCAGGCTGGAGGCGATGGTGCCGGTGATTGCCGATCCGGATGCAGCGCCCGAGCCCACGCGCAGAATGGTTTCCGCGCCGCCCGACAGCGCAATCGGATCGCCTTGAATCCGGTAGCCGCTGGTCGTGATCTGCATGCCCGTCACGCCCACGCCGCCTGCGGTCGCGTCCACCGACACGGTGCCTGCCGCGCCTTGGAACACGGCGTAGGTCGGGTTGGGCTGGAAGCGGCCGTTGATCGTGCCGTCTGCGGTGGTCCAGTTCAGGCCATCGGTGCGCCACGCACCTGAACCGCCATCGATGACGCCGTCGTCACGCCGCGTGGCGTCGCCGCCATCCCAGAAGCTCAGCGTGGCGCCTGCGGTGGACATCAGGTTGACCTGGCCGTTGACGGCGGTCTGGATGCGCAAGTCATTGGCGGTGATGCCGGAGGGGGCAGTGCCGATGGCCAACGTATTGGTGGTCAGTGCGCCGCCATAGTCGAACAGGCGGTAGACGCCCGCGCCAAACGCGCCCTGGTCGGTGATGTTCAGCGTGCCGGCCAAGGCCAGGTTGCCGCCCACATCGAACAGCGCGTTGGACGGGGCGCGGCCCAGCGACACGTTGACCTGGCTGGCGTTGTCCAGCGTCAGGTTGCCGCCGATCTTCAGCGTTTTGCCTTGCATGCCTTGCAGGATGCCGCCCGTCAGCGTGACGTTCTGGCCGATGGTGCCGGCGCCCGACAGGATGACGTTGTTGCCAATGGCGGCGTTGCCGCTCAAGGTGCCGTTCACATGCAGGCGGCCGCTGGTCACATTCGCATCGCCGCCCAGTTTGTTGGTGACGATCAGCGTGCCGTTCGTGACGTTCGTCGTGCCGGTGAACGCGCTGTTGTCCGCGTTCAGGCTCAGGACGCCCGCGCCGGCTTTCTCGAACATGCCGCTGCCGGAAATCTTGCCGGCGTAGTCGGCATCGGAGGCCTGGTCGAAACGCAGGGTGCCTGCGGCGCCGATGGTGGCGTTGGCCGTGTAACGGGTCACGTCGCTGACGAGCGTGCCTTGCTCAATGTTCCAGTTCAGCGTGTTCAGGCCATTCAATGTCAGGATGCCCGCGCCGCGCTTGGTGATGGCTCCGTTGCCGATCAGCATGCCGGAGACGCTGTCATCCCATGTTTGGTTGAAGATGACCGTGCCGGCGTTCTGCAAATTGCCGCGGATGGATGCGCTGTCGCCGATCAGCGTACCGGCTTGCACCCGCGTGCTGCCGTAAGTGTTGGCGCCGGTCAGCGCCAGCGTGCCAGCGCCTTGCTTGATGAGGGCGCCTGAGCCCGATACGGTGCCGGTCAGGCCAAGCTGCGTGCCTGTCGCGACGTTGATCGCGCCGTCTTGCGTCAACGCGATATTGCGGTTCGTGTCGAAGCTCGCGGTGGTGGCCAGCGTGCCGCCGACCATGGTCACGCCCGTGTTGGCCGCGCCCAGATTATTGTCGGCGGACACGGAGAGCGTGCCGAACTGAATGTCGGTGCCGCCGCTGTAGGTGTTGTTGCCGGCCAGCACCAGCGTGCCGTAGTCGGTTTTGAAAAGCTTGCTTGCGCCGGTCAGCGACGCGCGGATGGTGCCGGTGTAGGCGCTGCTGGCTGCGGTGCCGTTGCCGACCCCGATCGACGTCTGGCTGCCGCCTTGCAGCGCGATGGAATCGCCTTGGATGACGTAGCCATCCGTGCCGATCGTCATGCCTTTGACGCCGATCGCGCCCGCCGTGGCATCCACCGTCACGACGCCCGCTGCGCCTTTGAACGTGGCAAAGGAAGGCGATGTGAACGCGCCGTTCGATGCGCCATCGGACTGGGTCCAGTTGCGGTCAGCCGCGCTCCAGGAGCCCGAACCGCCATTGACCACGCCGTTGGCTAGGATGTTGCTGCCATCCCAGAAGTCATAGATCGTGCCGACGGTGGATACCAGGTTGACCTGACCGAAGGCGCCGGCCTGTACAGACAGACTACCCGGGCTGACGCCGGCGGGCGCCGATCCGATGGTCAGCGGGGTGTAGTGTAGCGTGGTCTTGTAATTGAACAGGCGGTAGACACCGGTGCCTAGCCCGCCCATATCCGACACGTTCAGCGTCGAGCCGATCAGCGTAAGCGAACCGCCGACATCGAACAACGCGGCAGTCGGCCCCGGGGCGCCCAGTGCCACATTGATCTGGGCGTTCGTTAGAGTCAGATCGCCGCCGATCGTCAACGTCTGGCCTTGCGTACCCTGTAAGACGCCGCCCGTCACCCCAACGTGTCCACCGATCGTGCCGGCGCCCGCTAGCGAAGCGCCGCTAGATACCGTAACGGCGGTGCCGCCCAACTTATTCGAGACGTTCAGTCCGCCATTGGACACGCTGGTCGTCCCGGTAAAGGCGCTGCTATCGCCAGTCAGTGTCGTGACACCGGGACCATTCTGAGAGAGCATGCCAAAACCGCTGAAGTCGTTGCTCAGCGTCATGTTGTTGGAACGGCTAAGAAGAACAAAGCCATTGTTCACAACGGCGCCCGTGCCGAGGCTGCCCATTGTGCCGCCCATTCCAACTTGCAGCGCGCCGTCAGAGACGGTGGTGACTCCGTCATAGGTGTTGTTGCCCTGCAGTACCAATGTGCCGAACCCGGTCTTGGTCAAACCACCCGCCCCCGAGATTGCACCGGATAGCGTCAGGAAGTGGTCGCCGCTTAACGTAAAATTGCCGGACAGGTCGATGGCGTTCGCCACGTTCTGTGAACTCAGCGTTTCCAAGCTGGTTCCAGCGGCAGCCGTCAGCGTACCGGTGCCCAAGGCCCGGTCGTTGCCCAGCAGCAATCTGCCGGCGGCCAGATCGACGCCGCCGCCAAACGTATTGTTCCCCTGAAGCGTCAGATCCGCTGCGCCGGTTTTCTTCAGCGAGCCGCCGCCACTGACCAGACCGCTCAGGGTCGTGGCGGTGGACGCCGCCACCGTCAAGTTGGCATCAAGTTCGATGGCGTTGTTCTGCGGTAAAGCCGTGCTGACTTGCAGCGTGCTATCGCTCTTTACCCGCAGTGCGCCAATGCTGAGCGATCCGTTGACCACTTGCAGGGTGCCCCCCTCCAGGAAGGTGCCTCCCAGATAGGTATTTGACGCGCCCAGGCTCAGCACGCCCGTACCGCGCTTGGTCAATGCCCCTGAGTCTGATACCACACCGTTAAGGGCAAGGGTATTGCCACCCGCAACGGTCAGGCCACCGCCGGCCAACACCACCGCGTTACTCAGGGCCAGGTTCGCCGCGCCCGCTTGCAAGGTGCCGCCGTTGCCGGTCACCGTGCCGGTGCCCAGCCCCGCTGCGTTGTTGAAGATCAGTACGCCGCCATTGAGCGCGGTGTTGGTTGTGCCGCTTAAGACCGGCCCCGACAGGGTCCACGTGCCGCTGTCGACGATCAGATTGCTGAAGTTGACGTAGGAGGCGCTGGAAATGGTGCCCGCGCCGGTTGTGCCGAAACCGCCGGTGATGGCATTTTTCAGCGCCAAGGTGTTGCTGCCGCCGGCGCCGCCATCGACCAGGCCGGCTTCCGCGAACACCATTGTCGATCCCTGAACCGAGGTGGCACGCGCTATGCCGTCGCCTGGCTGCACCGATGAGCCGGTAATCGCGGTGAATTGGTTAGCGCCCCTGCCAGCGCCCAAAGACACGCTGCCCTGGATTTGGCCGGCGTTGGTGAATGCGTTGCCGCCCGTCGATGCGTCGAAGGCCACGCGGCCGGTAATGGTGCCGGTGCCGGCATTCGTCATGTTGACGCTGCCGCCGCCCGATATCGCCACGACTGGTGCATCGGCAGTTTGTCCCGACAGCCCCAACAGGGGCGTCGATGAGAGGATTCCCGTATTGGTGACCGTGGTAGTGCCGAAGGCGCCATTCCGGATATTCAGCGCCGCGCCCTGGGTGTTAAGCATTGAGAGGCCCTGCAGCGCCATGGTGCCATTGATGATTCCATGGTTTGCGACCGCCACAATGCTGTTGTTGGCATTACCGATGGTGACGCCAGAGGTCAGGAGTGGGATCTGGGTTGCCGACGGCTCGACCGTGCCGAGGTTGGTGAACGATGTGTTGTTGCCGCTGAGCGCGATGGCACTTGCATCGGACAGTGTCGCGTTGACCACCGCGCCGGAATCCACCTTTACATGCATATTGCTGAAGGGCGAATCGATGGTGAAGATGACGCCCGTGCAGACGGCCGTCACTCCTGGGCCAAGTGTCGGGGTGCATGCGGCTTGCGCCGCGGGCAAATACCCGGCCATGCCGCACACCGCCGCCATGGCCACCACCAGACTGCGCTTGCGCGGCATGCTGCGGGCTTGTGGCCCTGCGATGTGGCCTGCTGCTCCACGGTTAGTGCTCTTGCCCCTGACCCTTGCGGTTTCTGGCGCGGCGACCCAGGCGCCCAGGGACTGATTCCAAATGGAGCAGAAGGTTTTATTCATAGCAGCCTATCGTTGGGGGAGGTAGGCTGCTCCCCTCGAGTCAGCCTATTTGTAATGGATTATTACGCATTATCTTAAATCCGGTAACAAATTTTAAAAATCACTGAAACTTGGTAGTTTCACCGGCGACATGGGCAACGGGGTAACACCGTTGTTCCTGTTCAACGGTCAAACGCGGTCTGCAGTGCTTCCTTGCTGCGCTGCCCTTGATGCAGCAGCAGCATCAGCAGCAAGCGGGCCTTCTGGGGGCTAAGGTCGCCAGCCATGACCGCTCCGGCGTCGAAAGTCGTTTTTCCACCGCCGGGGAATCCATAGACCGGCATCGTGCGCCCGTTCGGCACGCGAGTCGAAATGACGACCGGTACGTCTTTGGCCAAGGCGTACTTCACGGCCTCGAACATGGATACGTTCATATTGCCCATGCCTACGGCCTGGACCACGATGCCTTTCGCGCCCTGGTCCACCGCGTAGCGCAGCAAGTCGCCATCGGCGCCGCCGAACATCGACAGGATTTCCACGCGTGGCATCTCGCCCTCGCCGATGTCGATGTGCTGACGCCGCAACGGCGTGCGCGAGAATTGCACGCGGTCCGACCAGACTTCCCCAAGAAACCCGAAGTCGCCAGACTTGAAGGTCTCGACGTCCGCGGTGTGGGTTTTCGTCGCCGTGCGCGCGGCATTGATCTGATTGTTCATCGCAATCATCACCCCCTTGCCTTTGGCGTCCGGCGCGGTGGCGATCCGGATCGCATTGAGCAGGTTGCGTGGGCCGTCGAAGTCCGGCGAAGACGCATTGCGTTGGGCACCAATCAGAATTACCGGCTTGTCGGATTTCACCGTCAAATCGAGCCAATACGCCGTTTCTTCCATCGTGTCGGTGCCATGGGCGATCACCACCCCTGCCACCTCTGGCCGGGCCAAGGCGTCATCCACCGATTTGGTAAGACGCGTCCACCATTTGGGTTCGACATAATTGGCCGACATGGCCGAGAAGTTGTTGACTTCGATGCGAGCGTATTTGGACGCGTCGGGCACGGTCTGCATCAGGTCGTCGCCCGAGATGGCGGGAACCACGCCTTTAGTGACCGGATCCACCTTCATCGCGATCGTGCCTCCCGTCGCAATGAACTGGACAACCGGAAGGTTTTCGGCTGCGGCGCCGACCGACATCGCACACATTGCAAAAAGCGAAAGAACTCGTCGTTGCAGGTTCATGACACGATTCCCGAATGGTGAACGGAATGCCTATTCTAGTCACCAAGACCAGGCTGCATCGAAACCCCCGCTGCGAGGGCCGGGTGGGGAACCGTCGACGGCAGGGCCCGGAAGGCCAGGCCCGCGTGAAGGCTCACGCTTGCCGGACCTTCACCGGTGGCGCTCCGGGATCGAGGGCGTCCTTGGACGTCGGACGCCTATCTTCATTCGATGCCGTATTTGCCTGGGGCAATGACGCCATTCGGGTCCAGGGCGGCTTTGATCGATGCGCAGGCGCGCACGAACTCCGGCATGCGCTGGTCCTGGTGGAACCCGTGGTACATGGTCGGTGCGCGACCCACGAATATCCCGCGATCGGCGAACAGCTTGGCCAGCGCCCGGTAGCAGGCGTCCGCGCGGGCGGTTTCGTCGGCGTCTTCGCGGTTGTAGATGATTGCGTGGATGGCGCGGGCGAATCGCGCGCCGCAGACGTTCGACAGCAGGTATTCCAGGCCGTGGTCCTGGCAGATGCGGCGCGCCTGCGCCTGCAGGCCATTGACGATATCGCCGACGACGGGGGAGCCTGCCGACAGCCAGATCGCGCCGCCGCCCGGGCGCCAGCCCAGCATCTTCAATTCGCTGTCGGTCGGCACGCCGGTATTGGAATTGATGGCGATGTGCAGGGGGCCGATCTCCTCTGCTTCCTCCATGGGAATCTGGCGTCCCTTGCCCGAGGCCAGGAAGTGCTGGGCGATGCGATCGATCTGGGGCTGCACCGCGGCGCGGCTGGCGCCGTACACGGCGCCCGACACGGTCCAGGATCCCAGATCGTATTGCCGCCGCAGCGCGGCGCGGCCCTCGTCGGACAGCGAGCGCTTGCCGCCGTTGGCCGCGTATTCCGGGTGGGTGGCAGCCGACGACAGCAGATACAGGTCGTTGGTGGCGCGGATCAGCGTCGGCACGAAATTGCTTAGCTTCAGCGGACGGATGCGTTCGACGATCTCGCCCAGGTCTTCGTCGTCGGGGAAGGTGAAAAAGAAGGGTTCGATATGCGGAGGCCGGGGCATGAGCCACATGCCCACGCGGGTGACGATGCCGAAGTTGGATTGAGAGAACAGGCCGTCCAGCGCGGGGCCGAAACTGTACTTGGAGACGTGCCAGTTGGGATGCGAGGAACCGGCCAGGCTGCCGTCGCCGGTGCGGATCACGTCGCCATTGCCGAGCACGACCTCCATGCCGCAGCTCATGCCGAAATGATCGGCGTAGGCGCCGCTGCCGCCGCCCTTGTCCAGGGCGTTGGCGAGGATGCTGCCCTGCGACGGCCCGGCGGTCGGCGAGATCATCAGCTTGCTTTCGCGGCGTTGCAGCTCGTCGTGCATGGCGCGAAAGCTCACGCCGGGTTCCAGCACGCAATAGCCCAGCGCTTCGTTGACCTCCAGGATGCGGTTCATGCGCCGCCCCAGGTCCACCACCACCTGGCCGGGACGGATGGGCGAGCGGGTGCCCAGCCCGATGTTCTGGCCATTGCTGATGGGATAGAGCTGAACGCGGAAGCGATTGGCCAGGCGCACCAGCGTTTGCACCGCCGCGGTCGAATCCGGATAGGCGACCGCGCCGGGCCGCACGTCGGCGCAGGGCAGGGTATGTTCGCCGTAGCGTCCCAGGACGTCGTCGCCCAGTGTGATGGCCTCGGCGCCAAGCTCGGCCGCGGCCGCATTGGCGAAATCTACGATAGGGTCATTGGAAGGCATTCGTCGTTCACCACAGAAGATCGCCGCTGCCGGCGGTTGTCGGAACCGGCGTGGCCGCCGGCGTTGGAGCGTTGGCCGCGGCTTGCGGCGGCTTGGGCCGGAAGCCTTCAAGACCGCGAGGAGGCGGGCCACCGGTGGCCCAGTCCAGCAGCTGGACCGTGTGCGCCACGGGCACGGGCGTGAAGCGCGAGATCTGCACCAGGCACCCCAGGTTGCCGGCGGCGATCACGTCAGGCTGTCCAGCCGCGGCGTGGGCCGCTTTACGTTGCCCCAGGCGGTCCGAGATGGCCGGCTCGAGGATGTTGTAGGTTCCCGCCGAGCCGCAGCACAGGTGCGATTCGGCGATGTCGCGCACCTCCATGTCCAGCTTGCCCAGCGCGCGGCGCGGTGGCCGTTCGATCTTCAGACCGTGCTTGAGGGAACAGGAGTCGTGATAGGAAACGGCCAGGCCCAGGGCCGAGCCGCTGGCGGTCAGCGGCAGGCTGGCGGCGATCTGCGCGATGTCCTGGGTGGCATCGACCACGAGGCGCACCTGGGCCGACAGTTCTGGGCGGTCGGACAGCAGTTCCTCGTATCGTTTGATGACGGAACCGCAACCCGAGGTGGTGCTGATGATGGCGTCGATGTGCCCGGCCTGCAGCGCGGCCGACCAGCTGCGGACGGCCTGTTCCATGTGTCGCGTGGCGGCCTCGCGCCGTCCCATGTGCAGTTCGAGCGCCCCGCAGCATTGCACACCGGGTACGGCGACGACGGCGACGCCGGCGCGTGCGAGCAGGCGCTGGGCCGAGGCGTTGATCTCGGCGCCGAGCACCGATTGGGCGCAACCGTCCAGCAGCGCCACGCGGCGCGTCGCGTGCACGGGCGGAGGTAAGGCCGCTTCGGCTCGTGGCGCGAACGCCGCGAGCGCGGGGGAGGCAGACAGGGAGACCAAGGCGCCCAGCGGCCCGCCCAGCCGGCCGGCGGCGCCGCGCAGCAAGCGGCCCGCGGCTGCGGCGGGACGCAGCAGCGAGGGCGTCGTCAGGACACGGGCCAGCGCTGCGCGCAGCAAGCGCTGCGTCAGCGGGCGGGCCTTGCTCTTTTCGATGTATTCGCGCGCGCCGTCGATGATGGCGTGATACGAGACGCCGGCCGCGCAGGTGGTTTCGCACGACAGGCACGACAGGCAGCGGTCCAGGTGGCGCACGGCGACCGGGCTGGGCGCGTCGCCGCTGTCCAGCATCTCGCGCGCCAGCGCGATCCGGCCGCGCGGTGAATCGAGTTCTTCGCCGTCGAGCACGTAGGTAGGGCAGACCGCGGTGCAGAAGCCGAAATGCACGCAGCCTTCGGCGGCGGCGCTGACCGCTTCTTGGCGGTGGATGGTAATGGTCTTGGGCATGGTGCGACGTAAGCTTGCCGGCCAGGGCCGGGATGGAGCTCATTCTGTCGTCAGAAGGGGCGCGGGGCTGTGCCCAGCGCGCCAATGGGCGCCGCCCAGGGCGCCAGTCAGCCGCGAGTCTGCCCTTGCTTGAGCAGATTGACGGGCAATTCGCCGTATCGCTCGGAGAAGCGCCGCGTGAAATGGGAGAGATTGTTGAAGCCGCAGGCGAAGGCGGCCTCGCTGACGGTGCGCGTCTTGCCGGCCGCCAGCAGCTCATGCGCGAGTGCTAGGCGCGCCTGCACCACGTAGGCCTCGAACGACAGCAGGCCATGCCGCGCGAACAGGCGGTGCAGGGTGCGGACCGATATGCGGCAGGCGGCGGCCACCGTTGCGGGCGACAGGTCCGGGTTGGCGATCGCCGTATCGATGTGGCGCTTCACGCCGACGAAGCTCAGTTCGGTAGAAGGCGGCGCCGCGGAGTCCGCCAGGGACGTGCAATGCAGCGCCACGATTTCGATGACGGTATCCAGCAGCGTGTCGACGGTGCGGTCCAGTAGTTTGATGTCGGTATCGGTCAACAGGCGGATGGCTTCGGTCAGCACCGGCGCGAAGGGCATATCGGCCGGCAGGCTGGCCGGCGCGCGCAGCCGCCGCAGGCCGGGGGCGCGCGCGCTCAAGGCGTGGCGCGGCAGCAGGACCAGCCGACGCGAGGTTGCTTCGGGGAACGTGATGTCGAACGCGGAACCGGTGTCGAGCAGCCCGAATGCGCCCGGCCGCAGGCACAGCTGCTCGTCCCCTTGGGACATCAGGGCGCTACCCTGCAATTGCAGGCTGAGCATGAGGTGATCGCCGTTGAGCCGGCTGACTTGCCGCTGGGAGCGCCGGATCATGTGCGGAGAGCTTGCGAAGTTCACAAGCCGGACGCCCGCGCGGTTCTGGCTCGACATCGTGCCCGCGAACCCGGCGTCGGGTTCGGCGCGGAATTCGGAGTCGAGCACGCCGGCGCAGACCGCGTCCTGCCAGAACGCCAGGGCGTGCTGGCCGTGATCGAGGGTGCTCCATTTGTGCCATTCAGGTGCCATCTCGGCTCCGAGGTCCGTCGCGTGCTGTCGCTGCCAGCGGCATCGGCTGGCACGTTGGGTCGTGCCCAATGTAGCGAGGCGGTGGAGAATGGGCCATCCGTGCATTCCCCAGTAACGGCGCACTATGTTCAACGAATGGAGCGTGGCATGAAACGGTTTCTATCTTTGTGGGCGGGTGCTGTGCTCGCGGTGTCGGCCTGTTGCGCCGCGGCGCAAGACTATCCGGCGCGGCCCGTGCGTATGATCGTGGGCTTCGCGCCTGGGGGCGGCAACGATATCCTTGCCCGTGTGATGGCCGAGCCGCTCCAGCGCCGCCTGGGCCAGCCCTTCATTGTCGAGAACCGGCCCGGCGCCAGCGGCGCCATCGCCATCAGCGCGGTCAAGCGGGCAGACCCGGACGGCTACACGCTGCTGGTGGGGCCCAGCAGCGGCATGACCGTCAATCCGGCTATCTACAACAACCTGGACTATGATCCCGTCGCCGATTTCGCGCCGATCTCGCTGGTCGGAGACATTCCGATGATCCTGACCGTCAAGGCAGACAGCTCGGCGCGTTCGGTGGCTGATCTGGTCGGTCAGGGCAAGAAGAACGGCAAGCCGCTTTTCGCGGGCTCGGGTGCCAATTCCTTCCAGCTTGCCACCGCGCTCTTCGCCAAGCGCGTCGGCCTGGAAGCGGAGGTCGTCAACTACAAAGGGAACTCTGCAGTGGTCGCGGCGCTGTTGGCCAACGAGATCGACTTCGCGCTGATCGACACCGCCGCCGTATTGCCCCAGATCCGCAGCGGCCGGCTGAAGGCGCTGGCCGTGACAGGCGCGAAGCGCTTTACCTTGTTGCCTGACGTGCCAACCGTGGCAGAGTCCGGCGCGCCGGGCTTCGCGATGTCATTCTGGTCGTCCTTGTACGCACCCGCAGGCACGCCGCCCGCCGTCATCGAGAAGCTGCAGGCCGCTGTGGCCATCGCCGTGCGAGAGCCCGCCGTGTCCGATCGCTTGCTGGAATTGGGCATCGATCCCGTCGGCAGTTCAACGCAGATCCTGGCCGACACCATGGCCCGGGAGATTCCAATGTATGCCGCGGCCGCCAAGGCGGCGAACCTGGCGCCGGTGCAGTAAGTGGG
>NZ_DBHKZA010000112.1:0-14622 GCF_057314935.1 Achromobacter sp. | reverse complement strand
GCCGGCGCAGGGGCAGACGCCGCGGGCGGGCGAGGATCAAGGGAAGGTCTGCCACCGCGCGGCCCTCATGCTATTGGCGGATGTCATCAAGGAGGATCCCGTCATCGTCCGATCCATGGAACAGTGCTTATCAATAGGAGGGACTACCGGAACCAGCGTTCCGCCCTTATCTTTAACCCTATGACGAACGACCCCGCAGGGGTCGCGCAATAGGAATAGACGCCATGAAGAAGATCCTCGGTTTGCACGCTGCTCCTCGCCCCCACTGGGTGGGCGACGGCTTCCCGGTGCGCTCGATGTTCTCCTACAACGACAAAGGCAAGAACGTCAGCCCGTTCCTGCTGCTGGATTACGCCGGCCCGGCCAAGTTCGAGCCGGCGGACCATCCGCGCGGCGTGGGCCAGCATCCCCATCGCGGCTTTGAAACCGTGACCATCGTCTACAGCGGCGAAGTCGAGCACCGCGACTCCACCGGCAACGGCGGCGTCATCGGTCCCGGCGACGTGCAATGGATGACGGCGGCCTCGGGCATCCTGCACGAGGAATTCCATTCCCCCGGGTTCACGCGGTCGGGCGGCGAGCTGGAGATGGTGCAGTTGTGGGTCAACCTGCCAGCCCGGGACAAGACCGCGCCGGCGGGTTACCAAGGCATCCTCAATGCGGACATCCCCGTGGTGGCGCTGCCGGACGATGCGGGTTCGCTGCGGGTGATCGCGGGCAGCTTCGCGGGCCAGGCCGGTCCGGCGCGCACCTTCACGCCCATGGACGTGTGGGACGTACGCCTGAATGCGGGCAAGGCCGCGACCTTCCCCATCGCCGCGGGCCGCAACAGCATGCTGGTGGTGCTGCGCGGCACGGTGCTGGTCAACGGTGAGTCCGTCGCCCGCGACGCGCATCTGGCGCTGTTCTCGCAGGACGGGGAAGACATCACGGTCGAAGCCAACAACGACGCCGTGTTCCTGGTTCTGAGCGGCGAGCCGATCGATGAGCCGGTGGTGGGATACGGTCCGTTCGTGATGAACTCGCAGGCGGAAATCGTGGAAGCCATCCAGGACTTCAACGCCGGCCGCTACGGGAAGATGCACTGACGCCACAGGGGCGGGCGCGCTCTGCCCGCCCTGGGCGTCGGCACGCGCTGTGGCTTTGGCCTCAGCCCTAGCCCTAGCCCCCTACTTTGACGGCGATTAAGCCGTGCGCGAAAAACCGTGGCCCTGGCCGCGGTTTTTTGCATTCCGCGGATAGGCAGTGCAGGAAACGGCCAGTTCCCCCCGGCCCAGGACGGGTTTTCCACCAGTCCGCCCCGCCCTGCGCAGCTTTACTATCGAAGCCTTCCAGGCTCCCACGCGGGAGGAAACCCCTGCCATGATCAACCCGACGCCGTCCGCCACCAGCCCTACCTGGCCGCCTGCCGCGCCGCGCATCGAGTCCGTCCTGGGGCTGCCGGCGCAGCAGTTGTTTGCCTCGGGCGATCTGGACGAGGCCCGCTCCATGGTCGGCCGGGTGATGCGGCCGCATCAGTTGGGCGTGGTGGGCGCAATGCAGCGCCTGGATGCGCGCATGCATCACCAGCCGCTGGGCGATGTCTCGTTGAACCGGTTGCGCTACGGCGCGCACGTCGAGATCCGCCCCGGCCCGCTGGAGGACTTCTTCCTGGTGCAGATGCCCTTGTCGGGATCGGCCCGCATCAGCAGCGGCCCCCAACAGGTGGACTCCACGCCGGATGTCGCGTCCGTGGTCAGTCCGGACGACGACCTGGCGATGCGCTGGAGCGACGACAGCGATCAGTTCATGCTTCGTGTGGCCCGCTCCCTGCTGGAGCGCACGCTGGTGGGCCAACTGGGCTGTACGCTGGATCGGCCGCTGCGCTTCCAGCTGGGATTCCGGTGGCGCGACTGCCCGGCCTGGCGCTGCCTGATGACGTATCTGCTGGATTGTTCGTCGCAGCACGCGGATCTGGCCACGCACAAGCTGATCGTGCACCAGATGGAGCAACTGGTTGCAGCCACCCTGCTGTCGGCCCACCCGCACAATTACAGCTGCGTGCCGCCCGGCCGCCGCGCCGCGGTGCTGCCGCGCCACGTGCGCAGCGTGCAGGACTACCTGCAAGCCCACGCGCACGAACCCGTCAGCGCCGAACAACTGGCCCGCATCGCGGGCGTCAGCGTGCGCAGCCTGTATGCGGGGTTCAAAGAGTTCCTGGACGTGAGCCCGATGCACTACCTGCGCGACCTGCGCATGGAGCGCGCCCGCGCCGAACTGCTGTCGGGCGAAAGCCACAACATCGCCGCCGTGGCGCTGCGCTGGGGCTTCGCGCACATGGGCCGCTTCAGCGCGGGATACAAGGCGCGGTACGGCGAAAGCCCCAGCCAGAGCCTGCGCCGTTGCGGGTGAAGACGGGCCTCGGCCTGGCCCGCACTGTGGCGGCCACGCCGCACCCGCCGCCGAAACAACACGAATGAGAATTGATATTGTTATAGTGGCGCCTGTTTCTCCGTACGGCTCGCGCTGCCATGTCACATCCCCACTCCGAGATCGAAGGCCTGTACCAGGCGCACCACGGCTGGCTGCGTGGCTGGCTGGCACGGCGGCTCAATAACGCCTGCGATGCCGCCGACCTGGCGCAGGATGCTTTTGTGCGCCTGTTGACCACGCCGCGCGGATTCGACACGCCCCAAGGCGCCCGCGCCTATCTGCGCGCCATGGGCAACGGCATGTGCATCGATCTGTGGCGGCGCCGCGAAGTCGAACGCGCCTGGCACGAGACGTTGATCCAGAGCGCGGCCGCGCCGTCGCCAGAGCAGCAGGCGATCGTGGTGGAAACACTGCTGGAAGTCGGCGCGCTGCTGCGGCGCCTGCCGCCCAACGTGGCAGAGGCGTTTGTGCTTGCACAGGTCGAGGGCCTGAAATACCGCGAAATCGCCGAACGCCTGGCCGTGTCCGAACGCATGATCAAGAAGTACCTGGCCCAGGCGCTGGTGCATTGCGCGCTGCTGGAAGCCGAGTTCGAGTCGGCCGTCCCGCACTGGACGCCGATGCTGGAGCATGAATGAACGCCGTCGCGTGGCACCAGGCCCTGCAAGAGGCGGCGGAATGGTACGTGTGCCTGCATGACGAGGACGTCTCGCCGGAAGACCGCCAAGCCTGGGACGGCTGGCTGCGCGGCCATGACCTGCATCGCGCCGCCTGGGATCAGGTGAATGCGGCCGGCCAGCGCTTTGCCGGGCTGCGCACTCACGAAGCGCCGCAAGCGCTGGCCGCCGGATTGCGCGCGGCCGCTGCACCGCTGCCCGCGCGGCGGCGCGCGCTGCGCACACTCGCCTGGATGGTGGCGGCGGGCACATCGGGCTGGCTGGCCTGGCGGCACACCCCGATGCGCGACCAGGTGCTGGCCTGGAGCGCCGACTACCGCACCCGCGTGGGTGAAATCCGGCATGTCGCATTGGCTGACCACAGCCAGCTGTGGCTTGATACCGACAGCGCCGCGGACTTTGCCATTGATGGCGCGCAACGCAGCCTGACCCTGCGGCAAGGCGCCATCGTCATTGAAACCGCACCCGACAGCGAACGGCCTTTTGTGGTCTGGACGCCCCAGGGGTCGATGCGGGCACTGGGGACGCGCTTTCTGGTCCGGCGCGATTCGGGCCAACAGATCCACCTGGCCGTATTCGACGGAGCCGTGGAAATACGCCTGGCCGCCACCGGCGAACGCCGCGTGATCCCGCGCGGCGGACAGGCGGACTTCCAGCACGACCGCATCGGTCCGTTGTCCATGGCCGACAGCGCCCAAGCAACCTGGCAGTCGGGAATGCTGACGGTCGACAACATGCGGCTGGCGGATTTCCTGGCCCAGTTGTCGCGCTACCGCCGCGGGCATCTGGCGGCGCATCCCGATGTGGCGGACCTGCGGGTGATGGGCACCTTCCCCCTTCCCGACACCGACGCCGCCCTGGCGATGCTGGGCGACGCGCTGCCCATCCGCGTGCAGCGCACCATGCCCTGGTGGGTCACGGTCGAACCGCGCTGAACGGCAGCGCGAGTTCCCCTTTTTGATTTTCGTTCGATCTGTATGGGAAGGCGCCGCGAATGCGTGGCGCCAGGAACCTACGCGATCCCTATGCCGAACCCGCCTTTTCGCCCTGCCCTGCTGCTGACCGCCCTTCTTGCCTGCGCCCCGCTCGCGCCCCTGCCCGCACTGGCGCAGCCCGCCCCGCCATCCCAAACGCTGGACTTCACGATCGCCGCCGGCCCCCTTGGCCCGGCGCTCAATCAGTTCGCCCGCCGCGCCGGCATCTACCTGGGCGGCGCGGGCGCGTTGACCGAAGGCCGCCAGACTCCCGGCCTGAACGGCCGCTACACCGTGGAGCAAGGGCTGGCTCAGCTCCTGTCCGGCGCCGGGCTGGAAGCGCGTGAAAGCGCGCCGGGACGCTATGTGCTGCACCCGATCGCCGGCACCGCGACGCTGGAGCCCGTCACCGTGACCGGCGCCCATGACGGCGCGGGCGCTTTCGTGGCCGAAGACAGCGTCAGCGCCACCAAGACCGATATCCCACTGATGGAAACCCCGCGTTCTGTCAGCGTGGTGACCCGCGCGCAACTGGACGCGCGCGGCGTGGTGACCATGCCCGAAGCCGTGCGCTATTCCGCCGGTGTCGGCACCGGCAGCGCGGGCTTCGACCCGCGTTTCGACCAGATCTCGATCCGGGGCTTTCCCGTCAACACCACGGGCGACTATCTGGACGGCCTGCGCCAGACGCCGGGATCCTACGCCTACTTCCGTACCGACCCCTACGCGCTGGAGCGCGTCGACATCGTCAAAGGCCCGATGTCGGTACTGTACGGCCAGGGCACGCCCGGCGGCCTGGTCAACCGGGTATCCAAGCGTCCGCTCGACGAGCCCCTGCGCGAAATCATGGTGATGGGCGGCACCAAGGACCGCAAGCAGGTCGCCTTCGATATCGCCGACCACTTCAACGAGGAAGGCACGGCGCGCTTCCGGCTGACCGGCTTGACGCGGCGCGGCGACCACGACCGCATGATCGCTGACGACCGCGACGTGTTTGCGCCAGCCTTCGACTTCAAGCTTGGCGACAAGACCACCCTGACGGTGCTGGGGCAGTACATCCGCGATGAAACGGACGCCAACGTCGGGATGTATACGGATGAGAACGGCAAGGTCACGCATATCCGGGTCAGCGACCCGCGTTACGACCGCCAGCGCCAGACCCAGTACCAGCTGGGCTACGAGCTGGCCTATCGGCATGACGATGCGCTGACCCTGCGCCAGCAGGTCCGCTACGGCCACATCGACCTGGACGCGCGCTATCTGTCCGGTGCTGGCCTGCAACCCGGCACGCGCCTGTTGAACCGCAACGCCTGGTCAGTGGAAAGCTCGGTGCAGAACGTGCTGGTCGACAACAACGCCCAGGTGCGCGTGGATACGGGCAACGCCAAGCACCAGTTCCTGGCGGGATTCGACTATCAGCGGCTGAACTGGGATCAGGGCGTGGGCCTGCTGGCTACCGGCTATCCGGCGCTGGACCTGGACAACCCGAAATACGGCTACGTGCCCGGCCCGACGCCGCCCTACAACCTGGTGTCGGTCGACCAGCGCAATACGCAATACGGCGTTTACCTGTCGGATCAGGTCAGCATCGGCAACTGGCGCCTGAACCTGGGCGGGCGCTACGACATCGCGCAGCTGCATTCGCAAGACCGCCTTAACGGCGGCGACCCGACGCGCAAGAAGGACAACGCCTTCACCTGGCAAGCCGGCGCGCTCTACCTGAGCGACAGCGGCCTGGCGCCATACGTCAGCTACGTGACCTCGTTTGCGCCCAACACCAGCCTGGATGCCGCCGGCAAACCGCTGGATCCGACACACGGCGCGCAGATCGAAGCCGGCGTGAAGTATCAGCCGCAAGGCAGCCATAGCTACGTGACGTTGGCCGCTTATCAGATCAAGGAGAAGGATGCCGTGCGCGTCGTGCCGGCAACCCCCTATTCGGAATTGGCGGGCGGGATCCGCTCGCGCGGCGTCGAGCTCGAGGCGGTGGCGCAGTTGCAGACCGGCCTGCAACTGGTGGCCAACTACAGCTACAACCGCGGCAAGGTCACCGACAGCAACAATCCCGCTGAAATCGGCAAGACGCCCAGCTACCAGCCGCGCCACAGCGCCGCGATGTGGCTGGACTATCGCCTGCCGCAAGGTCCGCTGGCGGGCCTGGGGCTGGGCGCGGGCGTGCGCTACGTGGGCAGCAGTTACGGCAACGCGCAGAACACCATGCATAACGACGCCTCGACGCTGTTCGACCTGGCGTTGAGCTACGAGCCCGGGTATCAGCATCCCGCGCTCAAGGGTTGGATGGCGATGCTGAGCGTCCAGAACGTCGCCGACAAAGAAACCACCGTCTGCGACGGCGGCTACTGCTACCTGGGCGTCGGCCGCCAGATCATGGGCAGCCTGAGGTACCGCTGGTGAAGGACCTGAGCCGCCGCCGCTGGCTGACGGGCGCCGCCGCGCTGGCCGCCTGGCCGGCATTTGCCTCGCGGCCGGCGATTGCCGCCCAGCGAGCCCGCCTGCCCGACACCCAGCAGTTCGACCTGGATGCGCCGGGCGGCGCCTACCGCATCCAGGTGCTGACGCCGCGCCGCAAGCCCCGGCGCGCCGCCGGCCACCCGGTGCTGTATCTGCTGGACGGCAACGCCTTCTTCGGCGCCTATTACGATGCCGCACGGCTGCAGGACGATTTGGCGGGCGACGCGATCGTGGTCGCCGTCGGCTATCCCAGCGACGGACCATTCGACTTCCTGCGCCGTTCCTACGACTTTTCGCCGCCTTTGCCGCCCGGCACCGTCGCACCCGCCGGCCAACCGCCGCTGGGCGGCGAACTGGCGCTGCATGCGTTCCTGGCCGACGTGCTGCTGCCGGACATCGCCACGCGCTTTCCTGTCGATACGCGCCGGCAGATCCTGCTGGGCCATTCGTTTGGCGGCATGTACGCATTGGCCATGCTGTACGCCCGCCCGGCCCTGTTCGGGCAGATCGTGGCGATAAGCCCGTCCATCTGGTGGCAGGATCACTACCTGCTGGCGCGTGAACGCGAGTTCGTGGCGCGCGCGCGGGCGGCAGAGTTCTCGCTGAGCAACAAGCGCCTGCTGCTGATCGCGGGCGGCGCGGAAAGCCCGCAAACCATCCAGGAAACGCGATCGCTTGCACAACGCCTGGACACGGCCTTGTCCGGCCACGGACTCGGTGTCGACTATGCGGAACTGCCCGGCGAAACCCACATGTCGGTGCCGGTGGCCGCCGCCACGGCCGTGCTGCGGCATGTGCTGACCGCGCGCTGGTCATAGGGCGGCCAGCGGCGCCGAAACCCCGGCCTTAGAACGGGATCGCCAGCTTCACGTACAGCTGCGAGCCTTCTGGCCGGTTCTTCACCTTGAATTCCTGCTGCCATTTGGCGGTGAACAGCCAGCCCTTGTCGTTCAGGTAACGCACCGATGGGCCGACCCCGAACGCGCGCGCCCGACCCGCGGCGCTGTTCGGTCCGTTGTCGTCCGTCACTTGCTGGAAGGCGTGCCCGCCTACCCCCAGCACCCAACCTTTGCCCACGCCCCAGCCCAAGGCGTAGTCGGCGTGGATCGCCTGCCCGGAACGGGTGTCCGTGGCGGTGTTGCGGAAGTTGAAGTCGTACATCAGCTTCAGGTCGGCGTTGAAGCCGTCCGGGCTGATGCGGCTAAGCGCGAACACAGGCTGGGCGGTCCAGTAGTTCTTGCCCAGGCTGGACGGGTCTTTGCGGTCGTACTCCCCGGTGGGCGCATACATGTCCAGTCCGACCACGTAATGCAGCGTTGGCGACACGTGATATCCCAGCGCCACGCCCAGCGTCATGTCGCCCAGGCCGGTGCTGCGGTAGCGCTCGCCGGCGGCCTTGAACGTGACGTCCAGGAGCGGCGCGATCGCGTGGAAAGCCAGTTGCCCGCCCATCACCTGCTGCTCGGTCACCCAGATCAGGCGCGGCGCCAGCACGTTGACGTCGACCTTGAAGCCGGGCACCGGCACGCGTTCGCCGTCGTTGCCGCGCAGCGTGTCGTAGCGCGCCCCGCCGCCGTAGACCAGCATGTGCACGCCGGGCGGGGGCAACGCGCCCGACATGAAGTTCTCAAGGCCGTCGGGGTAGATGCCCAGCCCGCCGCCCTCGGTGGCCTGGGCCGCCGTGCCCGCCAGCGCCAATGCCACGGCACAGGCCAGCCGCCGGCGTTCAAGGTGTCTGCTCATGTTCCGCTCCTGCCCCCGCGGGGCGCCAGATGTTGCGCGACGAGATAGCCGGAACCGCCGCCCAGGCCGGGGCCTGGATGAGTGGCGGCGCCGATGTGGAAAAGGTTGTAGAGCGGCGTCCGATGCGTACGCGCGCCCTGGCTGCCGGCAAAGGGCCGCAACCAGAAGAATTGGTCGGGCGAGCACACGCCCGAATACGGATCACCGCCCACCAGGTTGCAGTTCAGGGCTTCAAGATCGGCCGGGCAATAGCTGCGGCGGCCGACGATGCGCTGCGCCAGCCCCGGCATGACCGGCTCCAGCCGCGCCTGCACGCGGTCGGCGACCGCCTCGCGCAGCGTGGCGTTCCAGCGCCCGTCTTCGGGTGCGGCGATCTCGCCGGCCGCGTCGCCTTTGATGCGCACCGGCAGCTCCTGCATCTGCACCCACAGGATCCAGCCGCCTGCCGGGGCGCGTGACGGGTCCACCGCAACGGGCTGGCCGATGGCCAGCGTGGGGCGCGCCGGCAACAGGCCGTTGTTGGCTTCGGTCACCGACGCGCACACCTGCTCCATGCTCTCGGTCAGATGCACCAGCGGCACATGGCGCAGTTCGGGAGTCAACCAGTCCGGTGGCGCGTTCAGCGCGAAATGGATCTGCATGCCCCCGCGGCCGTACCGGTAGCCGGCGGCGCGCTGACGCAGAGGTTCAGGCGCGTCAGGCAGCAGCTGGCCGTACAGTTGCCCCGGCGTCACGTTGCAGACCACCGCCTCGGCCGCGCGGTATTCGCGTCCGCCCGCCACCACGCCGACCGCGCGGCGACGGCGGCCCTCGCCGCGGGTCAGCACGCGCTCTACCGCCGTGCCGGTCAGCAACCGGCCGCCGTGCCGCTCGATCACTTTCGCCAACGCCTCCACCACGCCGCTGCCCCCGCCCTTGACCACCGGCATGCCGCCGGCCACGACCGCCGCGAACGTCAGCTTGCCGATCAAGGCGGAACACGCGTCATCGGGGCCCAGCCCCGTATGCAGCACCCACGGCGCAATCAGCGCGCGGGCCGCGTCAGACCGCAATTCGCGTTCCGCCCAGCGGCGGAACGGTTCCAGGGACGCGGCGGCAAAGGCGGCCAGGCCGTCCATGCCGCGCTTGCGCCATTCCTTGAACAGCAGCTTGAGCATGCCCGCGCCGTACGGGTTTTGCCCCAGCATCCCGAACGTCAGCGCGGCGTCCTCGCCGAACAGCCGTTGCGCCATGGCGGCAAATGCCGCGCCATCGCCCGGCGCCCAGGCGTCCAGCCGCCGCGCGCTGTCCTGGATGTCCTGCTTGAAAGCCAACCCTGAACCGTCGGGCCGCACCAGTCCGGTCGTGTACTCGCCTTGCAGGAATTCAAGGCCGGCTTCGGCCAGGGCGGGCTTTAGCGCCGCGTAGGCCGGGCTGCCCACAAACAGCGGATACCAGCACGACAGCACGTCGTGGCGGTAGCCGGGGAACAGTTCTTCGGTGCGGATGCATCCGCCCAACCGGTCGTTGCGCTCCAGCACCAGCACCGACTTGCCGCGTTGCGCCAACAGCGCGGCGCACACCAGCGAATTCATCCCGCTGCCGACGATGACGACCTGCGCGTCTGACTCTGTGGCCATGAATCACTCCAACAGGAAAGGCCGCTACGCGGCGGTCAGCGCCGTGAAGCGCCCGGCATGGAACACCAGCGGCGTCGCCGCCACGCTGGCCACGCGCAGCACGCGGCCGAACAGCAGCAGGTGGTCGCCGGCCGCGTTCTGCTGGTCGTTCGCGCACACCAGCGTGGCGACGGCGCCGGCGATGGCTGGCACACCCTCCGGCACTTCATGCAGTGGCGTGCCGTCGAACTTGTCGGCCACCGCCGAACTGGCGAATCGCATCGCCAGCGCTTCCTGGCCGCACGCCAGCACGCTGATGGTGAAATGGCTGCAATCGCGGAACGCCGCCAGATTGGGCGAATGGTTCACCAGGCTCCACAGCACCAGCGGCGGGTCCAGCGACAGCGAGGCGAACGAATTGATGGTCAGGCCGACCTTGCGGCCGTCCGGGCAGCGCGTGGCCACGATCGCCACGCCGGTCGGGTAGCTGCCCAGCACGCCACGCAGGACCTTGGGGTGCAGGTCGGTGCTGCCCCAGTCCAGCGGCGCCGTCATGCCGCCGCCCGCGCCGCCTTCGAGGCGATGAACGCTTCGCAGGCCAATTCGTCACGCCACCACGGGAAGAACGACGGCGGATGGTTGAAACCATTGGCGACGGCGCTGGCCAGCGCCGGTGAATCCTCGGCAGCCTTCAGTAGTTTGAGCAGATGCGGCGCGGGCGGCATCAGCATCGAATTGGTCCATTCCACCACCGCGCCGCCGTAGTCCCAGAAGCGTTCGAAGGTCTGCTGCATCCATTCGGCCGTAAAGGCGGCGTCGCCATGCGCCAGGATCGCCTCCAGATACACGGCGCACGCCTTGGTCGCGTTGTTGGAGCCCTGTCCGGTGATCGGGTCGTTGGTCACCACGGCGTCGCCCAGGCCGAACACCAGGCGGCCCGACGGCAAGGTCATCACCGGCTTGCGCACCGTAGGCGCGAAACTGCCGGCCAGGATGCCGTTGGCGTCCGTCAGCTCTACCGCCTTGCAGCGGTCGGCCTCCCAGGGCAGGTAGGTGCGCAAGATATCCAGGCTTTGCGCCAGGTGCGCCTGCGGCGACTTGATGTCGCGCCAGCAATCCATCGGCCCGCCGGGGATTCCTTCGAACACCATGATCTCGCAGGGTCCGCCCGTCGTCAGCGCCGGGAACACGAAGTACTCGCCTACGCCAGGAATCAGGTTGAAGGCGACCCGCGAGTAGTCGGGCGCCGGGCGCATGCCGGCGACGTAGGTCAGCGCCAGCGCGCGCTGCGGCCGATCGAATTGCGACCGTTGCGCGTCCCGTTCGAACAACTTGACGACATCGCCCTTGCCCGCGGCCAGCAGCACCAGATCATGCGATGCGGCCAGCAGTTCCAGTTCGCCTACGCCGCCGTCCTGGATCAGCAGCCTGCCGCCGCGAGCCTCGAACAGTTCCATCCATGCCGGCATCTTGATGCGCTGGTCCACCGCCTGCGCGGCGTTGTCCAGGCGCGCGGCCCAGTCGATCAGCTTGTAGCCGGGCTGCTCGGGATGCGGCACGGCCAGCCCGATGCCGTCGACGGTCGGACAGTCGGTTTCCCACTGGTTCAGCCCCAGGTCGCGTTCGATCTGCAGCGACGCATCGAACATGCATTGGCTGGACATCACTTTGCCGTTGCGGATGTTGTCCGGGTCGCGATTCGTGACCACGGTGACCTCGTACCCTTTGTCCAACAGCCCCAACGCCAGGGGCAGTCCGGCCTGGCCGCCGCCCACGATCGCGATTCGACGCATCATCCCTCTCCTTTCGTTTGCATTGCCCGCCGCCCTTGCCGCGGGCCTGTTCATGGCCCGTTACTGCGCCAGACGGGGAATCGCCGGCCGCGCCTGCTCCGGCCCCATGGCCGAGTAGCCGCCATCCACCGCGTAATCAGCGCCGGTGACGAAACTGGCGTGGTCCGACAGCAGGAACGCGACCACCTCGGCCACTTCGGCCGGATCGCCGGCGCGCCCCAGCAAGTGATAGTCGGCGGCCACGCGGTCGGTCTTGGCGCGGTCGCCTTGCGTCAGTTCGTCCATCACGCGCGACCACGTCCAGCCCGGCGATACGGAATTAACGCGGATGCGGTCGGCGGCGTAGTCCATGGCCAGGCTGCGCGTGACCTGCAGCAGCGCCGCCTTGGACACCGGATACAGCCAGCGGCCGGTCTGCGCGACGCGCGACGAGATGCTGGTGAAATTGACGATGGCGCCGCCGCCGGCGGCCAGCAGATGGGGATGGACCGCGCGGGCCGCCATCACGGCGCTCACGACGTTGATGTCCAGCGCCCGCAGCCAATCGGCGCGGCCGGATGCGGCGCCATCGTCCAGGTAGGTCGCGGCCAGGTTGACCAGATAATCGATGCGGCCAAAGTGGGACGCGGCCTCGGCCACGCCACGCGCCAACTGCGTGTCGTCCGAGATGTCCACTTGCCAGAAGCGCGTGACGGCCTTGTCCGCCCCGGCCACGCGTTCGCCGTTGGCGGCGTCGATGTCGAACAGCGCCACGCGCACGCCCTTGTCGCGCAGCGCCTGGACCACGCCCGCGCCGATCAGCGTGGCGCCGCCGGTCACGATGGCAACCTTGTCTTGCAGACCCTTCATCGCATCACCTCCGCATTGCTGACTGAGTGAGGCGAATACTGATGCCGCGCGTCGTGGCGGGCGTAGCCGGATCCGGCAGCCGCTATCCGCGGACTGCGCTTATTCGAGGGAAAAGGGATGCCGGTGGAACTTGATGGCCGGAAACCGCAGCCGCTGTCCGCTTTCTGCCAAGGCGCCGCCTGGGGCGGCAGCGCCCGATGCGCGCCGCGCTAGCCGGTGCGCCGCCAGACGCTGGCCAGCCAGGGCTGCTGGTCGCGGGGCAGTCCCTCCGGGCGGTAGTAGTGTTCCAGCGCTTCGAAGCCGGCGTCCATGAGCAGGCTGCGCCAGCCGTCCAGGTCGTGATAGACGCCGTAGCGCCCGCGATTCCATCCTTCCTGATTGCCGCCGCGCGGGTTGGAGCTGAACAGCACGCCGCCCGGCTTCAGCGCGGCGCGCAGCGCGCGCAACACCTGGGGCAGTTCCTGGCCGGGCACATGGAACAGCACGGCATTGGCGAAGATGCCGTCAAAGCGTTCGGCGGGCAGCGCCAGTTTCAGGAAGTCCTGGTGCCAGACTTCGCAGCCGCTGGCCGCGCGCGCCATGTCGACAAAGCTGGGCGTGCCGTCCAGCCCCACCGGCCGATGGCCCAGCGCGACGAAGGTCTTCAAGTCGCGGCCGGGGCCGCATCCCAGGTCCAGGATGTCGTAGGGCGGCGCGCCCTGGATGTGCCGCAGCAAGGCGGCGATGTTCTGGCTGACGTCGTGGTCGCGCGTGCCGGCCTCGAACGACTCCGCGTTCTCTTCATAGTGCGCGAGCGTCAGCGCGCTGATCTTGGCAAGGTCTTCCGGGTCCAGTTTCATGAAGCCATTGTGCCTCGTTCCGCCATGCCCCGCAGTTCGATCTGCGCACGCGCCCGGCAAGCGGCCTGCTGCAACCGTTCCACCAGCACCGCCCGCGGCGGCAAGGCGGTCAGATACTCCGCCACGTGTATGCCTGACTTGTCCAGTTCCAAGAGCTCGATTTGCTCGGACTTCTTGCCCGCGCAAAGGATGATGCCGAGCGGCGCGGCTTCCTCGGGCTCGCGCTCGAATTTATCCAGCCACCGCAGGTAAAGCTCCATCTGGTCTTTGTAGGCCGCCTTGAACTCATCCACCTTCAACTCCACCGCCACCAGCCGGCGCAACTTGCGGTTGTAGAACAGCAGGTCAAGGTAAAAATCCTCGTCGTCGATCTGGATGCGCTTTTGCCGGGCCACAAAGGTAAAACCCGCGCCCAGTTCAAGCAGGAAGGATTCCATGTCGCGAATGATGGCCGCTTCCAGGTCGCTTTCCTGCCAGGTGTCGCGCAGTTCTAAAAAGTCGAGGATATAGGGATCGCGCATCACCAGACTGGGCGACATCCGCTGCGCATTGCGCAGGGATTCCAATTCCTGTGCAACCAGCCTGTCCGGTTGACGGGATAATGCGGTGCGCTCGTAGAGCATTGAGCCGATCCGCTCGCGCAGCGTTCTGACGCTCCAGCGATCGGCGCTGGCTATCTGCGCGTAAAAGTCTCGCTGAAGGGGATCTTTTAAAGGGATCAGCGCGATAAAGTGCGTCCAGCTCAATTGTCGTATCAGTGATACGACAATCTTTTCATCTGGGAACGCGACCGCAAACTGCACCATGCGGCGCAGGTTTTTCACGGCGAAGCCGACTCCGTAGCCCTTGACCAATTGCGCCGCCAGCGCCGCGAGCAGTCCCACCCCATAGTCAGCCCGCCGCCCCGCCAGAACTTGCGTATGAATGCGATGGCCGATGCGCCAGTAGAGCATTGTCAGTTCACTGTTGACCGCAGACGCCGCGCGCTGGCGAGCCGCTTCGATCATCGCCTTGATATCGCCAAGCAACGCTGCGGATTCCGCAAGCGGTGAGCCCGCTGCCATTTCCACGGTCTGCGTCGACGCTTGTGCCGCATCGCCCACGACTCGTTCCCGCTTCGGTTTCGCCACAATGACCCCTTAAATACCCCGCTGGCTCGCAATGCCCCAGGGAAAAGTCATCATGAAATAGAAAAGCCCGCGTGCCTATGCTGAACTGACCCCCGCAAGTTGGACGGTCAGAGCTAAGGTCCGAAGGCCTGAACT
>NZ_DBHKZA010000111.1:5332-14752 GCF_057314935.1 Achromobacter sp. | reverse complement strand
CCACGCCGGGCGTCAAAAGAACCCACCCAGCAATCAATACCAACCCACCCAACAAAACCCTCACCCCTTAAGCACCCCCAGCAATATCCCCATATTTCCAAAAATCGATAACCCCCGCCTCCACCACCCCCCCAAGACATAACTTCATACCGACTAAGTATTTTTCCCCGTCCATCCGCGATGACAGAATCCCTCCATCACTCCGCATCCTGGACGCTTACTCATGTCATCGCTGCTTCGCCTGTTAGCCGCTTCAACCCTTGCCGTCGCCTTCGCCGCGTCTGCGCACGCTGAAGACAAGAACACCGTCACCGTCGGCATCTCCGTGGGTACGGCGGAAAAGATCTTTGACGTCGTCCAGAAGGTCGCCGCCCGCGATGGCTTGACCATCAAGCTCGTCAAATTCAACGACTACCAGCTCCCCAACGCCGCCCTCAATGCCGGTGACCTCGACGCCAACGCGTTTCAGCACAAGCCGTTCCTGGATAACCAGATTAAGGCGCGCGGCTTCGATATCGTTCCTGTCGGGCTGACCGTCACGGCGCCGTTGGGTTTTTATTCGCGCAAGATCAAATCGTTGAACGACTTGCCTGAGGGCGCATCGGTCGGCATTCAGAATGATCCTTCTAACGGCAACCGCGCCCTGCGCCTGCTGGCGGCCTACAAGATCATCACCTTGAAGCCCGAGGCTGAACAGAAGAACACCGCGACGCCGCTCGATGTGGTGTCGAATCCGCGCAAGATCAAGCTGGTGGCGCTGGATGCCGCGCAGTTGCCGCGTTCGCTGGATGACTTGACGGCGGCGTCCATCAATAACGATTACGCCGAGCAGGCCGGCCTGGTGCCGGCGCGTGATGCGATCGGGCGCGAGGCCGCTGACGGGCCTTACGCCAACCTCATCGCCGTGCGCACCAAAGACCGCGACCAGCCCTGGGTGAAGAAGCTGGTGGCGGCCTACCAGTCGCCAGAAGTGCGCGCCTACATCGAGAAGGAATTCAAGGGTTCCCTCATCCCCGCTTTCTAACGCGCGATCTCCGGCGAATCATCATGAGCATCATCACGTTGGCGGGCAGCCCGTCACAGCGTTCCCGTTCATCCGCGCTGCTGCGCCACGCCGCCCACTTGCTGCGTTCGCGCGGATTGGGTGTCGTCGAATTGGGCTTGCGCGACATCCCGGCCGAAGAGCTGATCGAAGGGCACTATTCGGGCGCCGCGGCCGGCGCGTTGCGGGCCCGCGTGGGAACCGCCGACGCGGTGCTGATTTCCACGCCGGTGTACAAGGCGTCGTTCTCCGGCGGCCTGAAGGCCGTGCTGGACCTCCTGGATGAGAAGGCGTTGGCGGGCAAGGTCGTGCTGCCGATCGCCACGGGCGGCAGTCCTGCGCATCTGCTGGCCTTGGAATATGGCTTGAAGCCGGTGCTGTCCGCCTTGGGCGCGCGGCACATCCTGGCTGGCGTCTACGCCACCGACAAGCAGGTTCGGGTGGCAGACGACGGCAGTATCCATATCGACGACGACGTCCGAGAGCGGCTGGAGGACTCGGTCGACCGGCTGGCCGAGCAGGTGTCGCCGCGCGGTGTCGTTGCTCATGAAGCCTATGACCTGGGCCGGCTCGCGCTTGCGGGCGGCTTCAGCGTCTGACCGGAGAGTTGCAATGGATGTCTTCTGGTTCATTCCCACGCACGGCGATTCGCGCTACCTGGGCACCAGCCAAGGCGCGCGCGCGGCAAGCTATGACTACTTCCGCCAGGTGGCCGTGGCCGCCGACACGCTGGGCTACGACGGCGTGCTGCTGCCCACCGGCCGGTCTTGCGAAGACGCCTGGGTCGTGGCCTCCAGCCTGATCGGCGTCACCCGCAAGCTGAAGTTCCTGGTGGCGATCCGGCCGGGCGTCAGTTCGCCGCAGTTCTCGGCGCGCATGGCCGCCACGTTCGACCGCTTGTCCGAAGGCCGCTTGCTGGTCAACGTCGTGACGGGTGGCGACCCCGGCGAGCTGGAAGGCGACGGCGTCTTTGTCAGCCACGACGAACGCTACGCGATCACCGCCGACTACTTGAAGATCTGGCGCGGCATCCTGGAAAACAGCCACGACGCCGAGGGCTACAGTTTCCAGGGCCAGCAGCTGGTGTCCAAAGGCGGCAAGGTCATCTACCCGCCGGTGCAGAAGCCGTATCCGCCGCTGTACTTCGGCGGTTCGTCGGAAGCGGCGCATGAGCTGGCCGCCGAACAGCTGGACGTGTACCTGACGTGGGGCGAGCCGCCCGACGCGGTAGCCAGGAAAATCGCGGACGTGCGCGAGCGCGCCGCCAGGCATGGCAGGACGGTTCGCTTCGGCATCCGCCTGCACGTCATCGTGCGCGAAACGGATGAGGCCGCCTGGGCCGCCGCGGACGAACTGATCAGCCACCTGAGCGAAGACTCGGTGCGCGCGGCGCAAGCGGCTTTCTCGAAGATGGACTCCGAAGGCCAGCGCCGCATGGCCGCTTTGCATGGCGGAAAGCTCAGCGACGACCAGGGTGGCCGTTCGCATCTGGAGATTTCGCCCAATTTGTGGGCCGGCGTCGGGTTGGTGCGGGGCGGGGCGGGCACGGCGCTCGTGGGCGATCCGCAGACGGTCGCCGCGCGCATCCAGGAATACGCGGACCTGGGCATCGACACGTTCATCTTCTCGGGCTATCCGCATCTGGAAGAGTCCTACCGGTTCGCCGAACTGGTGTTTCCGCTCCTGCCCGGCAAGGGCCAGCGCCAGGTCGGCAACACGGTGCTGACGGGGCCGTTCGGTGAAGTCATGGCGACCGAACTGGTGCCGAAGGAATCGGCAAGCTGATGGCCGCCGCCAGCCCCTCCCATCGCCACCACTCGGTGCGCAAGGCGCTTGCGCCCTGGGTGGCGGCTGCGGTGCTGCTGGCGCTCTGGCAACTGGCGTGGCTGGCTGGATGGCCGTTTGCGCGAGATTTTCCTGCGCCGTCCGCGGTGCTGTCCGCCGCGGTATCGGCCGCGGGCTCGGGCGAACTGTGGTCGCCGCTGCGGATCGGCCTGTCAGGCGCGGCCGCGGCGACGGTGCTGGGGGCCGTGCTGGGCGTCTGGCAGGGCGTGCGCACCGTGGATCCGAAACTCACCGAAATGGGCCGTTCGGTCGGTCTGGCCGGCTGGCCGCTGTGGCGCGACGTGATCCTGCCCGGCGCCTTGCCCACGGTGCTGTCCGGCGTGCGCCTGGCGCTGGGGCTGTTCTGGCTGTTGCGGGTGACGGTCGATATCGCCACCACCGCATCCGGCAGCGGCCACGCGGCGTTCGTTTCCATCCTGCTCTACGCGCTGCTGGCCCTGGCCACGGATGCGCTCGTCCGCTTGTTGGCGCGCCGTGCATTGCGCTGGGATGCCGCCCTCGTCCCGGACCATGCCGGGGCTTACTAGGAATTCATTCATGGCCAAGATCCAATCCCTTCAAGATGCGCGAGACGCCAGGCATCCGGAACCCGTCGGTGGCGCGCCATCACGGGCGGCGGACGCTGCCAGCGCGGCGGACGCCTTGGCGACGCAACTGGCGGCCACCGCGGTCGAACGCGATCGCCAGGGCGGGCATGCAGCCGCCGAGCGCGAACGGATCCGCGCAAGCGGCCTGTTGCGCCTGTCGGTGCCGACCGCCTACGGCGGCGCGGGGGCCAGTTGGTCGACCGTGCTGCATGCCGTGCGGCGCTTGGCGCAAGCCGATAGCGCCCTGGCGCACGTCTTCGGCTTCCATCATCTGCAGGTCGCAGGCGTGCTGCTCTACGGCACGCCCGAACAGCATGCGTACTTCCTGCGGCCAACCGTCGAGCGCAACCTGTTCTGGGGCAACGCGCTGAACCCGCTGGACCGTCGCGTGGTCGCGCGCGCCGAACTCGACGGCTATCGCATCGACGGCGTGAAGGGCTTCAGTTCGGGTTCGGTCGGCTCGGACGTGCTGACGATCTCGGCCTGGCACAAGGCGTCGGATACCGCGTTGATCGCGGCGTTGCCGACGCACGCCGACGGCATCACCGTCAATCCGGACTGGGACGCGTTCGGCCAGCGCCAGACCGACAGCGGCACCGTGCGGTTCGACCACGTCAGGCTGGAATCGATCCAGGTGCTGCAGGCGCCCGGCACGACGCCGACCCCGCGCGCCACGCTGCGCTCGCAGATCGCGCAGTTGATCATGACGAACCTGTATCTGGGCATCGCGCAGGGCGCCTATCAGGAAGCCCGCCGCTATGTGCGCGACGATGCGCGGCCGTGGTTTTCGTCGGGCGTGCAGCGCCATGCCGACGATCCCTATGTGCAGGAGCGCTTCGGCGAATTCTGGTTGCGGGTGCAGGCGGCGCAGGCATTGACGGATCAGGCGGGCCTGGCGCTGGATGCGGCGCTGGCGCGCGGCCCTTCCGTGACGGCAGACGAACGCGGGCAGGTGGCGGTAGCCGGCGCCCAGGCCAAAGTGCTGGCCCACCGGGCCGCGCTGGAGGTGGGGTCCGATCTCTTCGACGTGACGGGCGCCAGTTCCACCGTGGCGCGCTACGGCTATGACCGTTTCTGGCGCAATGCCCGCGTGCACACGCTGCACGACCCCGTGGCCTACAAGGTCCGCGACCTGGGGCGCTTTGCGCTGCTGGACCAGATTCCCGAACCCACCGCGTATTCCTGATGCGCCCGACCCTGACCGGAACTCCGCGATGAGCCAGATTTCCTCCCTTCCCGCCGTGCCGCAGCCGGTGATCCGCCTGGACGCCGTCAGCAAGGCGTTCGCGACGCGTGCGGGCCGGTTCGATGCCGTGCGCGACGTGTCGCTGTCGATCCGCGCCGGCGACACCTTCGGCATCATCGGCAAGAGCGGCGCGGGCAAGTCCACGCTGCTGCGCCTGATCAACCTGCTGGAACGCCCGGATGCGGGCGCGGTGCACGTGGCAGGCACCGAACTGACCGCGCTGTCCAAGCGCGAACTGCGGGGCGCGCGCCAGCACATCGGCATGATCTTCCAGCAGTTCAACCTGCTGCAGAACGAGACCGTGTTCGAAAACGTCGCGTTCCCGTTGCGGGTGCATGGCGGGCGCACCCGCGAGCAGATCGCCGCGCGCGTGCGGGAGTGCCTCGAGATCGTTGGCCTGACCGACAAGACCGCCAGCCATCCGGCCCAATTGTCGGGCGGGCAGAAGCAGCGCGTGGCGATCGCGCGCGCCTTGGCCAGCGAGCCTGCCGTGCTGCTGTGCGACGAACCCACGTCGGCGCTCGACCCGGAGACCACGCGGTCGGTGCTGGCCGTGCTGCGCGACATCAACAAGCGCTTGGGCGTGACCATCGTGATCGTCACGCACGAACTGGCCGTGGTGCGTGCCCTGTGCCGCCATGTGGCGGTAATGGAGAACGGGCAGGTGCTGGAGCAGGCCGAGATCTCGGGCGCCAACGTGCACCTGTCTTCCGCGCTGGGCCGGGAACTCATCCGCGAAGCCACCCACCCCTACGAAGAGGTCGCATGATGCTGGATACCTTTGTGCAGTTGCTGCCCGAGCTGGGCGTGGCCGTCGGCCAGACATTCCTGATGCTGGCGATCGCACTGGCGGCCTCGATCCTGCTGGGCGGGCCCTTGGGGGTGCTGGTCTTCCTGACCGGACCAGGCCAGTCGCTGGACCGTCCCGTGGTGCATCGGCTGCTGAGCTGGACGGTGAATACCGTGCGTTCGTTCCCGTTCATCATCCTGCTGGTGGCGCTGGTGCCGTTCACGCGGGTGATCGCGGGCACCTCCATCGGGCCCGTGGCGGCGGCGGTGCCGCTGTCTTTCGCGGCGATCCCGTACTTTGCGCGGCTGGTGGAACAGTGCCTGCGCGACGTGCCTCGCGGCGTGATCGAAGCAGCGCATGCCGCCGGCGCATCCGAGCTGCAGATCGTGCGCCGCGTGCTGCTGGTGGAGGCGCGTTCCGGACTGGTGCTGGCCCTGACGGTGCTGGCGGTGAGCTTTCTATCGTATTCGGCGGTAGCCGGCGTGGTGGGAGGCGGCGGCATCGGCGACCTGGCCATCCGCTATGGCTACTACCGCTTCCAGACCGACGTGATGGTGCTGACCGTGGCGCTGCTCGTCGTGCTGGTGCAGATCATCCAGGTGGCCGGCAATACCGTCGCGCGCCGTATCGACAAGCGTTGAATCCAGTGAGGACTCCCATGGCATTTCCCCGCTCTACCCTGATCGCGGCACTGGCCGCGCTGACCGTCGCCGCCGCCGCGCAGGCGGCAGACCCGGCCAAGAAGGAAATCGTGTTCGGCGCGACCGCAGGCCCTTATAGCGACCAGATCAAGCTGGGCATCAAGCCCATCCTGGAAAAGCAGGGCTACACGGTCAAGATCGTGGAATTCAACGACTACATTCAGCCGAACTTCGCGCTGGCGCAAGGCGCGCTGGACGCCAACGCCTTCCAGCACGTGGTCTACCTGAAGAACTTCGCGGCCAAGAACAAGCTGGAATTGTCCGAACTGGTGAAGGTGCCCACTGCGCCGATCGCCATCTACAGCAAGAAGTACAAGAGCGTGGACGCCGCGCCCGACGGCGTCAGCGTGGCCGTGCCCAACGACCCGACCAACCAGGCGCGCGCGCTGGTGGTGCTGCAGGACCTGGGCTGGGTGAAGCTGCGCGACGGCTATGACCCGTTGCAGGTGTCCGAGAAGGACGTGGCCGTCAATGTGAAGAAGATCAAGCTGATCCCGCTTGAAGCGGCGCAACTGCCGCGCTCGCTGGACGACACCGACTACTCGTTCGTGAACGGCAACTTCGCGTTGGCGTCCGGGCTCAAGCTGACTTCGGCGCTGGCGCTTGAGAAGACCACGCCTACCTACCAGAACCTGGTGGCGGTGCGCACGGCCGACCTGGACAAGCCTTATGTCAAGGATATTGCGGCGGCCTATGCGTCGCGGGAGTTCCTGGCGGTCACCGAGAAGTCGTTCGCCGGCTTCGTGAAGACCGGTTACCAGCAGAAGCTGGAAGCGGCCCGCTAGGGTTGCCCGGCGGGAGCGCGCGGCCATGTTTGTCCATCCGAACGAGTTCGAGCTGCTGCAGCACCTGGAAGTGCCGGGGCACACCCGGCATGACGAGGCGCCGGATCCGGAGCAGGACGGCTGGCGGGCGTTGCGCGTCACCGTGCGCAAGCTGGCCAAGCGCCATGGCGCGCGTAGTGTGCTCAATGGACTGGACCTCGATATCGCCGCGGGCGAATTCGTGGCGGTCACGGGGCGCGGCGGTACGGGCAAGAGCACCTTGCTGCGCATCCTGGCCGGCCTGGAGCGGCCCACCGGCGAACAAGGCGGGCCGCCTGCGCGTTCGCCGGTGCTGTTCGACAACTTTCCGCAATGGGCCTCCGACGACCGCGTGCGGCTGCTGTTCGCCGACGCCAGGCTGCTGCCGTGGAAGCGCGTTTGGCAGAACGTGGCGCTGGGCCTGCCGGGCGACGCGCGGGGCCGGGCCGGCGAGGCGCTGCGGCAAACGGGCCTGGCCGGTCGCGGTGGCGACTGGCCGGCGCAATTGACCGAAGGCGAGCGTCAGCGCGTGGCCCTGGCGCGCGCGCTGGCGCGACGGCCGGGCTTGCTGCTGCTGGATGAACCGTTGGGCGGCCTGGATGCGCTGACGCGCATCGAGGCCCAGGCGGCCATCGAACAGGCCTGGCGGCGCGACGGCTTCACGGCCGTGCTGGCCACCCGGGACGTCTACGAGGCCGTGGCGCTGGCCGACCGCATCCTCGTCATCGACGAGGGCGCGGTGGTGTTTGACGAACGGGTGGAACTGGCGCGCCCGCGCGCCCGGGGATCGTCGGCGTTCGCCGCCTTGGCGGCGCGCGTGTTGCGCGCCGTGTTGAAAGAACCCGAACCGCCGGACGCGGACCGGCCCTTGGCGCCGGTGATCCAGATCCGGCACTTACGGCTGGCGGTATAGCGCCGCGCGGCCTGGCATTCACGCAATGGCGCCATGACAGCGCCGTCCTTTCCCTTTCAGGAGCAAGACATGAGCATTCAATCCATCAACGCCCGTAACCAGTTCCGCGGCAAGATCAAGGAAATCATCCTGGGCCCGGTGGTTTCCGAGGTGGACGTCGATACGCCCGCGGGCATCGTGACGTCGGTGATCACCACGCGTTCGGTCAAGGAACTGGACCTGCAGGTGGGCACTGAAGTCCTGGCCTTCGTCAAGGCGACCGAGGTATCCGTCGCCAAACTGTAAGAAAGCGAGATTGGCGCCGGCGCTTCCCCTGCGCCGGCGTTAGGCATATATTGTCAGCGCGTTATCCGGCGGTTTCTTCCTGGCGTTCAGCTTCATGCGTTGCTACACGGAGAACGGTTCATGCGTCGACTGCAAAGGTGGTTCATCGGCTGGTTGTGCCTGGGGCTGGCAGTCTGCCTGCCCGCCGTGGCGCAGACCAAGCTGGACAATGGGCAGTTGGATCAGCTGATGGCGCCCGTGGCGCTGTACCCGGATTCGCTGCTGTCACAAATCCTAATGGGGGCCACGTACCCCGAAGACATTGCCGCTGCGGCCAAATGGTCGGCGGCGCATACGTCCGAGTCGGGCGATGCGGCGGTCAAGGCGGTTGAAGGCGAAAGCTGGGATCCCAGCGTCAAATCCCTGGTGGCGTTTCCGTCTGTCATGGACATGATGGGGCGTCAGCCCGACTGGGTGAAATCCGTGGGCGACGCCTTCCTGGCGCAGCCGGACGGGGTGATGGATTCGGTTCAGCGGCTGCGCACGCAAGCGCAAAAGGCCGGCAACCTGAAGAGCACGCCGCAGCAGACGGTGAAGTCCACGACCACCGACACCAACAAGACGGTGGTGGTGATTGAGCCGACCGACCCGCAAGTGGTCTATGTGCCCAGCTACAACCCGACGGTGGTGTACGGGGCTTGGTCCTATCCGTCGTATCCGCCTTATTACTATCCCCCGCCTCCGGGCTCGGTATTTGCGACCGCGCTCGTATCCGGCATCGGTTTTGGCCTGGGGGTGGCCGCGGTGAATTCGATGTGGGGCGGCTTCAATTGGGGGCACAACGACGTTGATATCGACGTGAACCGGTACAACAACATCAACGTCAATAACCGGATCGACAACGCCAGGAACAACAACGTGTCGTGGCAGCACAACCCGGCCAACCGCGGCAACACGCCCTATGCGGATGCGGGCAACCGCCAGCGTTTCGACAGCCAGCGCCAGGCGGGTTTGCAGAACCGCCAGGCAGGGCAGGGTCAGAGGCAAGGGCAGGGGCAGGGGCTTGGGCAGAGCCAGGGCGGCCGCGCTGCCGGCGCCGCGCCCGCTGCGAATTCCCGGGAAGCCGCACGTGACCGCGCCGCGCAATCTTTCGAGGGGCGCACGGGGCAGTCGATTGCCGGTCATGAAGAACGGGGCGCCGGACGCGGCCAGGGCGCAGCGGGCCGGGG
>NZ_DBHKZA010000111.1:2648-5232 GCF_057314935.1 Achromobacter sp. | reverse complement strand
TTGCCGGTCATGAAGAACGGGGCGCCGGACGCGGCCAGGGCGCAGCGGGCCGGGGCGGCGAGGGTGCCGCAGGTCGAGGCGGCCAGGCTGCGGCGGGCCGGGGGGGTGATGGTTCGGCAGGCCGGGGCGGCGACGCTGCGGCGAACCGTGGACAAGGCACCCACGCAGGCGCCGGGCAGGGCTCCCGCGACCGGGCGCAAGGCGGCGCCGCGCAAACGCCGCGTTCTTCAAGCGTTTCCACGCAGGACCACCAGGAAGCGGCCCAACGCCAGCGCGCGGATGAATCCGCCGCCCGCGATCGTGCCCGCGCCTCCAACAGCAGCAGCGCGCTGCACGACGCCGGCAACGGCGACCGGATGCGCCAGCAGAGCCAACGCAGCGAGATGAATCGGGGCGGCGGCGGTGGCGGACATCGGGCTGGCGGCGGCGGCGGACGTGCGGGCGGCGGTGGCGGCGGCCATTTCGGTGGCCGGAGGTAAGCACCATGGACAAAGGAGCTTTCATGACGAATGCCTGGGTTCGTGCCCGCGTGCTGGGCGCCGCGACACTGCTGGCGCTGGGGTTGGCGGCCCCGGCGGCGGCGCAAAGCGTGTATCCGACGGCGCAGGCCGCGGCGGACGCCTTTGCCGATGCGCTGGCCACCAGCGATCCGGCCGCCATCGCCCGCGTGCTGGGGCCCGATCACAAGCAGATCGTGCCGGGCGGCGTGGCGCAGGACGACATCTACCGTTTCCTGGCGGCGTGGGCCAACAAGCACGAGGTCGTCGCGGATGGCGGCCGTTCCTGGCTGGCGGTCGGCGATTCCGGATGGACCATGCCCGTGCCCATCGTGCAATCGGGCAAGGGCTGGCGGTTCGATCCGGTCGCGGGCAAGGCCGAAATCCAGCGCCGCGCGATCGGCCGCAACGAACTGACCGCGATCGAAACCCTGCGGCAGCTGCAGGCGGCGCAGACCCGCTATCAACAAGGCGTGGGGCAAGGCCGCTATGCGAGCCGTCTGGTCAGCCGGCCCGGCATGATGGACGGCCTGTACTGGCCGGAAGTGCCAGGTTCCCCGCCGCAGGCCTTCGGGCCGGACGCGTTGGCGATGGGGCCGGAAGTGCCCGTGTCGGAGGCCTATGCCGGCTACCGCTACAAGGTGCTGCCGGGCGGGCAGGACACCGCCTACCGCATCGTGGCGTGGCCGGCGCGCTACGGGCAGACTGGCATCGGCACGTTTGTGATCGGTCCTCAGGGCGGGGTGCTGGAAGCGGACCTGGGACCGTCGTCCGCATCCCGCGCGGCCGCCTTGCGGGAACGCGATATCGCCTCCGGCGCGTGGGTCGACGCTGACGCGCAACCCGTTGGCGCCAAATGATTTTTCGATGTTTTCAGAGGGTTTTCAGGCGGGGGTTGTTGCGGGGTCGCAACAGGCGTGTACGTTTGTCGCCAAACCCCCCGCTGTTGCGCTTTTGACAGGCGGCTGTGCCTAAAATGGCGGGCACTGGGATCGGTGCCCGATCCCCTTTTGCCGGACCTTGAAATTGAATCCCTTGCATTTTGTCCGCTACGCCCTGGCCGGCGTAGGGATGGCGCTTAGCGCAGCGGCGGCATCCGCCCCGATTTTCGTCCTGAACTCCCTGGACGCCAATGTCAGCATCATCGATCCGGTGTCCTACAAGGAGCTGCGGCGCGTGCCCACTGGCAAAGAGCCGCATCACCTGTACCTGACCCCGGATGAGAAGTCGCTCATGGTGGCCAACGCCACGGGCAACACCATCACGATGATGGATCCCAAGACGGGCGACGTGCAGCGCACGCTGACCGGCATCGTCGATCCCTACCAGCTGCAGTTTTCGCCGGACATGAAGTGGTTCGTCACGGCGGCCAACCGCCTGGACCATATCGATATCTATGCCTGGCAGCCGCAGGAAAAGGGCGCCGAGCTGAAGCTGGTCAAGCGCGTCCCGGCGGGCAAGACGCCCAGCCACATCATGATCGACAAGAAGAGCACCACGGCCTACGTGACGCTGCAGGACAGCGATCAGCTGATCGCCATCGACCTGGCCACGCAGACGCCCAAATGGACGGTGTCCGTCGGCAAGACGCCGGCCGACGTGTTCCTGACGCCCGACCAGAAGACGCTGCTGGTGGCGCTGACGGGCGACTCGTTCGTCGAAGCCTACGACGTCAGCAACGGGCCCGCCAAACTGGTCAAGCGCATCCCCACGGCCGCCGGCGCGCACGCTTTCCGCGCGCAGGGCGACAAGCGCCACCTGTTCGTCAGCAACCGCACCGCCAATTCCATCAGCCGCATCGACATGCAGACGCTGACCGTCACCGACACCTTCGCGGTGCCCGGCGGCCCCGACTGCATGGACGTGTTGGCCGACGGCAAGACGCTGCTGGTCACCTCGCGCTGGGCGCGCAAGATGACGGTGGTGGACCTTGAGCAGAAGAAGGTCGTGAACCAGGTGGCGGTCGGCAAGTCACCCCACGGTGTGTGGACGCTGAACCATGCGCCAACGAGGTAAGGGCCCCCACGCCGCACCCGCTGTCGCGGGCTTGCTGCCCCCCAAGGGGGCATTTTCACCTTGGGGCGGCC
>NZ_DBHKZA010000111.1:0-2548 GCF_057314935.1 Achromobacter sp. | reverse complement strand
CCCGCTGTCGCGGGCTTGCTGCCCCCCAAGGGGGCATTTTCACCTTGGGGCGGCCCGGCGGTGAAAAGCCTTCTTGCAGCGGTCCTGGCGTTCGCGGTTCCGATGGCGAATGCGGCGGCGCCGACGACGTGCGACAAGCCGGTGTACCTGACCTTCGACACGGGCCACATGGGCGTGGCGCCGTTGATCGCGGACGTGCTCAACCGCCATCACGTCAAAGTCACCTTCTTCCTGGCCAATGAACGCACCAAGACCGACGGCGCAAGCCTGGACGACGTGTGGGCGCCGTGGTGGAAGGCGCGCGCGGCCGAAGGCCATGCCTTCGGTTCGCACACGTACGACCACGTGTACTGGCAGGCCGACCTGCCCGGCGGCAAGTTCCGGGTGAAGCCCAGCGCAGGCCCGGAAAACGGCAAGCGCGAGGAATGGACGGCCGAGCAGTATTGCGCCGAGATCAAGCGTTCGGCCACCCGCTTTCATCAGATGACGGGCCAGAACATGCTGCCGATCTACCGCGCGCCGGGCGGCAAGACCTCGCCCGCGCTGCTGAAGGCGGCCAAGGCGTGCGGATTCGAGCACGTGGGCTGGGCGCCCGCCGGCTTCCTGGGCGACGAGCTGCCCAGCGATAAATACCCCAATGCCAAGTTGCTGGACCAGGCGCTGCGCACCATCAAGCCGGGCGACATCCTGCTGGCCCACCTCGGCATCTGGTCGCGCCAGGACCCCTGGGCGCCCGCCGTGCTGGAGCCCTTGATTGTGGGCTTGCAGCAGAAGGGCTATTGTTTTGCTACCTTGAATACGCATCCCGCTTACCGCGATTGGATCGCCACGCATCACTGATCATGGACACGCTTAGTCAATTCTTCGGGGCCTGCCAGCAATGGCTCTTCGAAACGCTGATCCAGCCTGCGCTGTTTCACCTGGGAATGAGCAACTTCATCGAAGACGGCTACGACGCCACTATGTGGCTGCTGGTGGGCCTGGTGCAGATCGCCGTCCTGGTGCTGGTGTTCGGCCCCTTGCAGCGCCTGCGGCCGGTTGAAGCCGTTACCGACCGCCGCCAGATCGGCATCGACGTGCTGTACACGCTGATCCATCGCCTGGGCGTGTTCCGCCTGGCGCTGTTCTTCACGATCGATCCGTTCTGGGACAGCATCTTCGGGCAACTGCACGTCTGGGGCTTTGCGCCGTTCCAGCTGGACCAGTACTGGCCCGGCGTGACGGACAAGGCCTGGGTCAGCCTGATCATCTACCTGCTGCTGTTCGACGCGGTGGACTACGTCTACCACCGGGCCCAGCACCGCTTCAGCTGGCTCTGGGCGTTGCACGCGGTGCATCACAGCCAGCGCCAGATGACCATCTGGAGCGACGACCGCAATCACCTGCTGGACGACATGCTGCGCGACGTGCTGGTCGTGTTCGTCTCGCAGCTGGTGGGCGTGCCGCCCGCGCAATTCGTGATCGTGGTGGCCATCACCCAGCTGGCGCAAAGCTTCTCGCACGCCAACCTGCGCATGCATTTCGGCGCGCTGGGCGAACGCTTGCTGGTCAGCCCGCGCTTTCACCGCCATCACCATTCCATCGCCTACGACGCCTCGTCGCCGGGGCCGGTGGGCGGCTACAACTTCGCCGCGCTGTTCCCGATCTGGGACGTGCTGTTCCGCACCGCCCGCTTCGGCGTGGGCTATGGCCCGACGGGCATCCACGACCAACGGGCGGAATTGGGCGGGCGCGACTACGGCCGCAGCTTCTGGTCGCAGCAATGGCTGGGCATCAAACGCATGGTGGGCCGTGACCGCGAACCCGTCTCCGCGCCGCCCAGCCCGCCCGGCGCCGCGGAACGCGCATGACGGCGCCGGCCTGAACCAGACCGTGCCAAGAAAAAAACCGAGCCTGCATGGCTCGGTTTTTTTTCGCCGGACCGGTTCAGGCGGCGGGCGGCGCGTCGTGCGTGGTTTCGCGCTTGATCTCGTCGTGGCGGCGTTCCATTTCCTGGCGCAATTCACGACGCAGGCGGGCGGCCTCGAAACGTTGCTTCTCTTCCAGGTTGCGCGGCGCCAGCGGCGGCACGGCGGTCGGCGCGCCTTGGTCGTCTACCGCCACCATCGTGAAGTAGCAGCTGTTGGTGTGGCGCACCAGCTTCTTGCGAATGTCTTCGGTGACGACCTTGATGCCGATCTCCATCGAGGTGCGGCCGGTGTAGTTCACCGCCGCCAGGAAGGTCACCAGTTCGCCGACGTGGATGGGTTCGCGGAACACGACCTGGTCGACCGACAGGGTCACCACGTATTGGCCGGCGTACCGGCTGGCACAGGCGTAGGCCACCTGGTCCAGGTACTTGAGGATGGTTCCGCCGTGCACGTTCCCCGAGAAATTCGCCATGTCCGGCGTCATCAGGATGGTCATCGACAATTGGTGGCTAAAGGCGTCGTCCATGGCGGGCGCTCATCATTCAGAAATAAAACGCCTATGGTAGCGGCAGGCGCCTGTCATGGCGCCGTCATTCGCGTGGCGGCTAGGGTTTCTTCGCCACAGGGGCAACGGCCGT
>NZ_DBHKZA010000110.1:0-15546 GCF_057314935.1 Achromobacter sp. | reverse complement strand
AAAACGGGCCGATCTTTCGATCGGCCCGTTTTTTTGTTGCTTGCCTAGCGCAACGTCAGGTTCGCTTTTTGGCGATCATGCCAACCACGAACAGCACGATGATGGCGCCCACGACCGATGCGATCCAGCCAGCGGGTTCGCCTTCCGCGTACCAGCCCATCGTCTGGCCCAGGAATCCGGCGACGACGGCGCCCACGATGCCCAGGATGGTGGTCATGATGATGCCCATGTTCTGGTCTCCGGGCATGATGGCCCGGGCGATCAGGCCCACGATGAACCCGACGATGATCATGATGATGAAGCTCATGCGCGTACTCCTTACTAGGGGGAAAAGGGGCGATGTGCACTGATGATACCCACGCTCCGAATTGCCCCGCTGTAACAACTGGTATGTGGCGCAGGGCCGCAACATGCTGCGGCGCATCGTCGTCGCCCGCCCGCAGGGGCGGTCAGGAGGTCAGGTCGATCAGCTGGCGCACGTCTTTGGTCAGGGCTTCTATGCTGTCGGTGTCCGAGGCCAGCAGGCGCGCGCGGCCCTCTTTGTCGAAAATGTACACGCCGCGGCTGTGCGTCACTTCGTACATGTCGGCGTCGTCGCCGGGGCGGGGCTTTTCGATCTGGTAGGCGACGCGGTAGCGGCGGGCCAGGTCGGCGATCTGTTTTTCGTCACCGGTCACGCCGATGGCGTTGTTGTTGAACGCATTGACGTAGGCCTGCAGGATGTCGGGCGTGTCGCGGTGCGGATCCACGCTGACGAACAGGATGCGCACGTCGCGGGCCTTGTCGCCCAGGTTCTGCAGCACGGCCGTCAATTGCGCCATGGTGGTGGGGCAGATGTCCGGGCAACTGGCGTAGCCGAAGAACAGCAGCACTGTCTTGCCCTTTAGGTCGTCGCTGCTGACCGTCTTGCCGCCCGCGCCGGGCAACGAGAATTTCAGGTCGGGCAAGTGGCCCTTGACGTTGTAGAGCGTCCAGTCGACATTCCGGTCGCCGCACGCGGCAAGCAATACGCACAAGGCCAGCAGCAAGCCACGCCAGGCGCGGCCGGTAATGAGGTGTCGCATAAGTCCAGGGGCCGAAAGGGTTGGAAGGGGAAAGCCCGGCAAACCCGTCGATTCTACCCGCAAGCCCCGGGCAGGGCGGTTCGCCCCAAGCCGCTGGCGCCATGCTGCGCGCACGCTTCTTGTCCTGGCGCAAAGTTTCGGCGCGGGCTTGGGAGGCGGGCCGACTTGTGAAGCTTTGTCTGAATATTGTTGGAGAACTGGCAAATTCGCCCCGCCGGACCCTGCCGGCACACTACATTCAGGGCCTTGTCAGTGCAGTGTTTCAGGGAAGCTTTGAACGTGGACATGGCCGTGGGCACCGCCCTTCGTTATCCGTACTATCCGTATTACCCGGTGGTGGTCGACATCCTGCGCAGCCGGGTTGCCGACCGGGTGCTGGACGCGCCTTGCGGGCTGGGCTGGCTGGGCGACACGCTGCCCGGCGCCAGCGGCCGGGAGGTCGTGCTGGACGGGGTGGGCCTGTGGGAGTTTCCGCCGGCAAGCGCAGGCTACCGCTCCGTGACCGAGCACGACCTGGAAACGCCGCTGACGCTGGCCCGGGAGTACGACGCGGCCGTCTGCTGCGAGGCCATCCATCTGCTGACCAATCCCGGCGTGCTGATCCAAAGCCTGCGCCGTGCGCTGCGTCCCGGCGGCACGCTGATCCTCACCACGCCGAACACCTGGAACCTGCGTTCGCGTTTTCAGTTCCTGCTACGCGGGTTCCATTCGGGCTTCCGGCCCATGGTGGGCCGCCAACGCGGCGCAGACTACATCACGTACTTCCCGTGGAGCTTTCCGCAGCTGCATCTACTGCTGTCGCACTATGGTTTCGTGGACATCACGCTGCACGAGGTCGACGAGGTCAAGCCCAAGCGGATGATCGAACACTTGCTGGCCGTGCCGTCGCAGTGGTATTGCCGGCGGCGGATCAAGCGCGCGCAAACCGAGGATATCCGCGAGTTCTGGAAGCAGGCGGGGTCAACGCAGTCGGTGCACGGGCGTTGGCTGGTCGTATCGGCGCGCAAACCGGCGGACGAAGAATAACGGCCCGCACGCGGCGGGCCGTCTAACGGAAGGCGCAGGCCTTAGTTGCCGCTCATGCCGCTGTGGCGCAGCAGGGCGTCGATACGCGGCGCGCGGCCGCGGAAGGCCGCAAACGATTCGGCGGCCGGACGCGAGCCGCCCACGGCCAGCACTTCGCGGCGGAAGCGTGCACCGGTTTCCGGGTCCAGCGTGCCCAGGGCGTTGCCGGCCTGTTTGGCGGCGGCTTCTTCGAAAGCTTCGTACGCGTCGGCGGACAGCACTTCCGCCCACTTGTAGCTGTAGTAGCCCGCGCCATAGCCGCCCGCGAACAGATGCGAAAAGGCGTGGGGCAAGCGATGCCATGCCGGCGGGAACAGCACCGCCACTTCCTGGCGCACTTCCTGCAGCAAGGCCAGCACTTCGGCGATCGTGGCGCCTTTTGCGCGGTCGTGCATCAGCATGTCGAACAAGGCGAACTCGATCTGGCGCACGGTCTGCATGCCGCTCTGGTAGTTGCGGGCAGCGACCAGCCGGTCGTACAGGGCGCGCGGCAGGGCCTCGCCCGTGTCCACATGCGCCGACAGCTTTTGCACCACCGCCCATTCCCAGCAGAAGTTCTCCATGAATTGCGAGGGCAGTTCGATGGCGTCCCATTCCACGCTGGCGAACGCCGCAGCGCCCGGTTCGTCCACTTCGGACAGCAGCGCATGCAACGCGTGGCCCGTTTCGTGGAAGAGCGTGATGACGTCGTCATGCGTCAGCACGGCAGCGCGGTCGCCGTTGGGTCGCGAGAAATTGCAGGTCAGGTAGACGACCGGCGTCTGCACGCGGCCGGCCACGACGCGGCGCGTGCGCTCGCTGTCGACCCAGGCGCCGCTTTGCTTGCCGGAGCGCGCGTACAGATCCAGGTACAGGTAACCGATCAGATCGCCCGCGGGGCTTTCCACGCGCACGCCGCGGGCATCGCTGTGCCAGGTGGACACGGGCGTTTCCGTCAGGCGCACGTCGAACAGTTTTTCGATGACTTCGTAAAGGCCTGCCAGCACGCGCGGTTCGGTGAAGTACTGCTTCACCTCGTCTTCGGAATAGGCGTAGCGCGACTCGCGCAGGCGTTCCGAGGCGAAGGCCACGTCCCAGGGTTGCAGCCCGTCCAGGCCCAGCTCGCCCGTGGCGTAGGCGGTCAGTTCGGCCAGGTCGCGCTGGGCATAGGGCTTGGCGCGGGCGGCCAGGTCGCGCAGGAAGACGGTCACTTCGCGGGCGTCGCGGGCCATGCGGGTCTGCAGGCGCAGCGCGGCGAAGGTGCCCAGGCCCAGCAGGCCGGATTCCTCGGCGCGCAACGACAGCAGTTCTTCGATAAGGGGGGAATTGTCGAACTTGCCGTCGCCATGTTCGGACGCCACGGTGCCATAGCCGCGGTACAGCGCTTCACGCAGCGAGCGGTCTTGCGCGTATTGCATGACGGGCAGGTAGCACGGCATCTTCAGCGTCAGCTTCCAGCCCGGCTTGCCGTCTTCCTCGGCAGCCGCCCGGGCCGCGGACAGGACATCGGCCGGGATGCCGGCCAGACGGGCTTCATCTTCGACCAAGAGCGACCAGGCGTCGATGGAATCCAGCACGTTTTCCGAGAACTTCTGCGAGGCTTGCGCTTCGCGGTCGGAGATCTGGGCGTAGCGCTCGCGGTCGGCGCCCTGCAGTTCGACGCCGCTCAAGCGGAAGTCGCGCAGCGCCATCTCGACGATGCGGCGGCGCACCGGCGACCACGACGCAAAATCGGGGGCGGCGGCCAGGCGCTGGTACTGCTTGTACAGGCCTTCGTGCAGGCCGACCCAGGTCGAGAATTCGGTGATCAGCGGCAGGGCGGCGTTATAGGCTTCGCGCAGTTCCGGCGTGTTGACGACCGCGTTCAAGTGGCCCGCCACCGACCAGGCGCGCCACAGGCGCTCGGACGCGGTATCCAGCGGTTCCACCACGGCTTCCCAGGTGGGCGCCAGGGCCGCGTCGGCGGCATGGTCGACGGCCTGACGGGCGATGCCCAGCAATTCCTCGATGGCGGGCACGATATGCCCGGGCTTGACGGCCGCATAGTCGACCAGGTCGGAGACGGGAGCGAGCAGGGGATTCTGGGTCATGGTGTTACCGGCGTGAGCAATAGCGGGCGGCGCGCGGGGCATGCACCCGGGCGCCGACGGAGGTCATAGGGATCAGGTAGGGGCGATCCGCCGGAATGCAAGGGCGGAAGGGCGCCCCAAGGGGGCGGCAGGGGCGAATCCGGGCGGGATCCGCCCGGACTGCCCCGCCGGGGATCAGGCGGCAGCCCGTTCCGCGGCTTCAACCGTATTGACCAGCAGCATGGCGATGGTCATGGGGCCCACGCCGCCGGGGACGGGGGTGATGGCGCCGGCCACTTCGCGGGCGGAAGCGAAGTCCACGTCGCCGCAAAGCTTGCCGTCGTCGCCGCGGTTGATACCCACGTCGATGACCACGGCGCCGGGCTTGATCATCGAGCCGTCGATCATGCCGGGCTTGCCCGTGGCGACCACGAGGACGTCGGCGCGGCGGGTCTGGGCGGCCAGGTCGCGCGTCTTGGAATTGCAGATCGTGATGGTGGCGCCGGCTTGCAACAGCAGCATGGCCATCGGCTTGCCGACAATGTTGCTGGCACCGACGATCACGGCTTCAGCGCCGCGCAGCGTCACGCCTTCGGATTCCAGCATCTTCATCACGCCGTAGGGCGTGCAGGGGCGGAACAGCGGCTGGCCGGTCATGAGCAGGCCGGCGTTGCTGATATGGAACCCGTCCACGTCCTTCTCGGCCGCGATGGCTTCGATGACCTTGTGGGAATCCATGTGCTTGGGCAGGGGCAACTGCACCAGGATGCCGTGGATGGTCGGGTCCTGGTTCAGGACGGCGATGCGGGCCAGCAGCTCGGCCTCGGTCATCTCGGCGGGGTACTGTTCCTTGACGGAATGCAGGCCGGCCTTCTCGCAGGCGGCAACCTTGTTGCGCACGTACACCTGGGACGCGGGGTCCGCGCCTACCAGCACCACGGCCAGGCCGGGGCGGGCGCCCTTGGCGGCCAGGGCGGCGACGCGCTGGGCAACTTCTTCGCGAATGCGCAGCGACAGTGCTGCGCCATCGATAATCCTAGCGGTCATTTGGCAGCCTTCGCGCTGCGCGCTGCTGTATTCGTCTTGGGGGCGGCCCGGCAACTCATGCGTGCGCCTCCGGTTTGGCCAAAGCCACTTTCATCAAATCAGCAACGGTAGTCACTTCCAGTTTTTCCATAATGTTGGCGCGGTGCGCCTCGACGGTCTTGATGCTGATGCCCAGGTCGTCGGCGATCTGCTTGTTCAAGCGGCCGGCGACGATGCGCTCCAGCACCTGCTGCTCGCGCGCGGTCAGGCGCGCCAGCATGGCTTCGTGATCCTTCTGTGCCTGGTGCTTGCTGACGCGTTGCGTGGCCTGTTCCAGCATGCGCGCCACGATCTCGCGCAGGTCGGACTCGTTGAAGGGCTTTTCCAGGAAGTCGACCGCGCCTTTCTTCATCGTGGACACGGCCATGGGCACGTCGCCGTGGCCGGTGATGAACACGATGGGCAGCGGCGCGTTGCGGGCGATCAGTTGTTCCTGGAGTTCCAGGCCGCTCATGCCGGGCATCCGCACGTCGGCGATCAGCACGCCGATCTGGCTGGCGTCGTAGTCTTCCAGGAAGGATTCGCCGCTGGCATAGGCGCGAACGCGGTAGCCATTGGCTTCCAGCAGCCAGCGCAACGAATCGCGGACCGCTTCGTCGTCGTCAACAATGAATACCGTGCTCGACAGGTGGGGCGTGTTCATGCGTGCAACTCCTCGGACTGATCATTCTGGGCCTGCGTCTGGGACGCAGCGCAGGGCAGGGTAAAGCGGAAAATAGTACCGCCGGCGGGGTTGGGGTCCGCCCACAGGCGGCCGTGGTGCGATTCGATAATGGTACGGCAGATATTCAGCCCCATGCCCAGGCCCTGGGATTTGGTGCTGAAGAAAGGTTCGAACAGGCGCTCGGGCTCGGCCAGGCCATGTCCACGGTCCACCACGGCGACTTCGATGTGCTGATCGTGCAGGATGACCGCTACCTTGAGCTCGTCGGACTCGCTCTTTTCCATGGCTTCCAGCCCGTTCTTCAGCAGGTTCAGCAGCACCTGCTCGATCAGGATCGGATCGGCCAGGACGTCCGGCGCGTTCGAGGGCACGAAGCTGTCGATGCGGATGCGGCGCTTGCGGGCGTCGATTTCGGCAAACCCGATGGCATTGTCGACAATGCGGCCGATGGCCACGCGCTGGCGGCGCGGTTCGCTGCGCTTCACGAATTCGCGGATGCGGCTGATGATCTTGCCCGCGCGCTCGGCCTGCGAGGCGGCCTTCTCAAGCGCCGGCAGCAGCATGTTGGGGCTGGTGTGGCCGGCCTTGACCAGCGCGACGGCACCCATGCTGTAGTTGGCAATGGCGGTCAGCGGCTGGTTCAGTTCGTGCGCCAGCGACGAGGCCATTTCGCCCATCGTCGTCAGGCGGCTGGTCAGCTGGATCTTCTCTTGCTGCACGCGGGACGCCTCTTCGTGGCCGCGGCGCTCGGTGATGTCGCGCGCGACCTGCATGCGCACGCGGCGGCCGTCGGTCCAGGCCAGCATGCGGTGGTGCACTTCGAACCAGCGCTGCACGGACGGCGCGAACACCTCCACCGATTCGTCGGTGAAGCGGCCGCGGCGGCCGGCCAGCAATTCGTCGTGGCCGCCCGTCTGGGCGCCGAACACGCGGCGGTAGGTGCGGTTGGCGAACAGCAGTTCCAGGCCGTCGTGGGTGTCGGCCGTTACCGAAATGGCGTCGTCCAGGCCTTCCAGCACGGTCATGAAGCGCTCGTGCGCGGCGGTCAGGGCTTCGCGGATGCGCTTGGGCTCGGTGATGTCCGTCATGGACGTCATCCAGCCGATCTGGTTGCCGTTGGGGTCCAGCAGCGGGGACACATACATGCGAGCCGTGAAGCGCGAACCGTCGCGGCGCTGCGCTTCGACTTCCAGGCCGCTGCTGGGCGTCTTGCCCGACATCAGCACGTCCAGCGTGTGCTGGTGCTGTTCGTGGCGGCCGGGCACCCAGTAGGGGAAGGGCGGGCTGCGGCCGATCAGGTCGGCCTCGTTCCAGCCGATCATGCGGCAGAACGCCGGGTTCACGTAGGCGATGCGGCCTTCCATGTCCAGCACGCGCATGCCGGTGGACATGGAGTTCTCCATGGCGCGGCGAAAGCCCGTTTCGGCGATCAGCGCGGCCTCGGCGGAGGAGCGGAAGCGGGTATAGCGCCACAGCATCAGCAGGCTGATGACGATCACGCAGGAAAGGGCCAGCACCACCCAGATCAGGCGTTGCTGACGCATTTCCTGGTCGATCGTGACAAACATGACGCTATCGTCATGGATGCGTTGCAGCCAGAAGAACACCCCCATCACACAGATGTAGAGGATCAGCACCATTGCGGGCGTGACCCAGTACACGCCGCGGCGGCGGGTGCGGGCGTGATCGTGGAACGGCGTAGGTATATTGGACTTGGGCGCGCTGGACATGGAATTCGGGCCAGATAGACCGCGCATTTTAGTGCGGGTTGGCATGGAATTGCCGGGAATCAACCCCGGCTTTTGGCGTAAGACATAAAAATTACCCCTGCAAGGCGCGCGCTGCGCGCTTTTGCTGCCCTGAGCAGGCATATTTTGCCTTGGTGCGGCCTGGGCGCGAAAATCGGCCTGCAGTCAGGATCTGTTCAGCTTGTGGTCAACATTTCGCATTATGAAATGCCGTACCGCAACATGAAATTTTCCTTGCGAGCGGTTAATCTTCTTTCTTAGAATGCCGGCTGATAGGGAACCGACCCAAAGCAGGTCTCTAGAAAAACACCCCGACCCATGCCTGACATGGTAGCCCGGATGATCCCGGCTACCATGCAGAGTCCGCGAGTAGATAAGCGGGTGTGGTCACGAACGAACCCCAACAGGAGACACACGATGTCCTCTTTCGCCCAGGCTGGCGCCCCGCAGGCTGCCAACGACGAAGACACCCTTGAAACCCAGGAGTGGCTCGAAGCCCTGGCGGCAGTCCTTGATCGCGAAGGGCCGCAGCGCGCGCACTACCTGCTGGAACGCCTGATCGACGAAGCCCGTCGCTCCGGCGCCCACATTCCGTTCTCGCCGAATACCGCTTACGTCAACACGATTCCCCCGGGCCTGGAGCCCGCGCATCCGGGCAACCTGGAGCTGGAATCGCGCATCCGTTCGTACGTGCGCTGGAACGCCATGGCCATGGTCGTGAAGGCCAACAAGCACAATCCGCCGGACGGCGGCGACCTGGGCGGCCACATCGCGTCGTTCGCCTCGCTGGCCACCATGATCGGCTGCGGCCAGAACCATTTCTGGCACGCCGAAGACGAAAACCACGGCGGGGACCTGGTCTATTTCCAGGGCCACACCTCGCCCGGCATGTACGGCCGCGCCTATCTTGAAGGCCGCCTGACCGAAGAGCAGCTGAACCACTTCCGCCAGGAAGTGGACGGCAAGGGCCTGTCGTCCTATCCGCACCCGAAGCTGATGCCGGATTTCTGGCAGTTCCCGACGGTGTCGATGGGCCTGGGCCCGCTGATGGCTATTTACCAGGCCCGCTTCCTGAAGTACCTGCATGCCCGCGGCATTGCCGACACCAGCAACCGCAAGGTCTGGGTGTTCTGCGGCGACGGCGAAATGGACGAACCCGAATCGCTGGGCGCCATCGCCCTGGCGGCCCGTGAAAAGCTCGACAACCTGATCTTCGTGGTGAACTGCAACCTGCAGCGCCTGGACGGTCCGGTGCGCGGCAACGGCAAGATCATCCAGGAACTGGAAGGCGACTTCCGCGGTTCCGGCTGGAACGTGATCAAGCTGATCTGGGGCGGCTACTGGGATCCGCTGCTGGCGCACGACAAGGAAGGCATCCTGCGCAAGATCATGGAAGACACCGTCGACGGCGAGTACCAGGCGTACAAGGCCAACGACGGCAAGTTCGTCCGTGAACACTTCTTCGGCAAGCACCCGAAGCTGCTGGAAGCCGTGTCGCGCATGAGCGACGAGGACATCTGGCGCCTGAACCGTGGCGGCCACGACCCCCACAAGGTGTACGCCGCGTTCGACGCCGCCACCAGCCACACCGGTCAACCCACCGTCATCCTGGCCAAGACCATCAAGGGCTACGGCATGGGCCACGTGGGCCAGGCCAAGAACCCGACCCACCAGCAAAAGAAGCTGGAACTGGAATCGATCCGCGAATTCCGCGACCGTTTCGGCATTCCGATCCCCGATGACCAACTGGCGGACCTGCCGTATTTCAAGCCGGCTGAAGACTCGCCGGAAATGAAGTACCTGCACGAGCGCCGCGCCGAGCTGGGCGGCTACCTGCCGCGTCGTCGCGCCAAGGCTGACGAACAACTCAAGGCGCCCGCGCTGGACGCCTTCAAGGCCGTGCTCGAGCCCACCGCCGAAGGCCGCGAGATCTCGACCACCCAAGCCTTTGTGCGCATCCTGAACCAGGTGCTGCGCGACAAGGAACTGGGCCCGCGCGTCGTGCCGATCCTGGCCGACGAATCGCGCACGTTCGGCATGGAAGGCCTGTTCCGCCAGATCGGCATCTACGCGCCGGAAGGCCAGAAGTACACCCCGGTCGATAAGGACCAGGTGATGTACTACAAGGAAGCGGCCGACGGCCAGCTCCTGCAGGAAGGCATCAACGAAGCGGGCGCGATGAGCTCGTGGATTGCGGCGGCCACGTCGTACTCCTCGAACAACCGCATCATGATCCCGTTCTTCATCTACTACTCGATGTTCGGGTTCCAGCGCATCGGCGACCTGGCTTGGGCAGCGGGCGACATGCAGGCGCGCGGCTTCCTCCTGGGCGGCACCGCCGGCCGCACGACGCTGAACGGCGAAGGCCTGCAGCACGAGGACGGCCACAGCCACATCCTGGCGTCCACCATCCCGAACTGCGTGTCCTACGACCCGACGTTCGGCCATGAGTTGGCCGTGATCATCCAGCATGGCTTGAAGCGCATGGTGGAAGACCAGGAAAACGTCTATTACTACCTGACGGTGATGAACGAAAACTACCCGCAGCCCGGTCTGACCCAGGGCGACGAGGAAGGCATCATCAAGGGCATGTACAAGCTGAAGTCGCATGGCAAGGGCAAGAACCGCGTGCAACTGATGGGTTCGGGCACGATCCTGCGCGAAGTCATGGCTGCGCAAGAGCTGCTGGAAGCCGACTGGGGCGTGGCCTCGGATCTGTGGAGCGTCACCAGCTTCACCGAACTGCGCCGCAACGGCCTGGACGCCGAACGCCACAACATGCTGCACCCCGACGAGAAGAAGCCGCAAGTGGCTTACGTCACGGAACAGCTGGCCAAGACGGAAGGCCCGATCATCGCGTCGACCGACTACATGAAGCTCTTTGCCGACCAGATCCGTCCGTTCGTGCCCAAGGGCCGCGAATACAAGGTGCTGGGCACCGATGGTTTCGGTCGCTCGGATTTCCGCTCGAAGCTGCGCGAGCACTTCGAAGTGGACCGCCACTTCGTCGTCGTCGCCGCGCTGCGCGCGTTGGCCGACGAGGGCAAGGTGCCGGTTGCCAAGGTGGCCGAAGCCATCAAGAAGTACGGCATCAATCCGAACAAAGCCAACCCGCAATACGCCTGAGGGTAAAGAGACATGAGCAACATCGTGCAAATCAAGGTTCCCGACATCGGCGACTTCAAGGAAGTGGAAGTCATTGAAGTGCTGGTGGCGGTGGGCGACACGATCAAGGCCGAACAAAGCCTGATCACCGTCGAATCCGACAAGGCCTCGATGGAGATCCCCGCGTCGCAAGGCGGCGTGGTGAAGTCCATTACCGTGAAGGTCGGCGACAAGGTCGCCGAAGGCGCGGTCGTGCTGGAAGTGGAAGCGGCTGACGCCGCTGCCGAGGCGCCCAAGGCGGACGCCAAGGAAGCGCCCAAGGCCGAGGCCAAGGAAGCGCCGAAGCAAGCCGCTGCTGCCGCGCCGGCCGCCCGTGCCGAAGCCGCCGCGCCTGCTGCCGCCAGCGGCCCGATCGAGATCGAAGTGCCGGACATCGGCGACTTCAAGGAAGTGGAAGTCATCGAAGTCATGGTCGCGGTCGGCGACACGATCAAGGCCGAGCAAAGCCTGATCACCGTCGAGTCCGACAAGGCCTCGATGGAGATCCCGGCCTCGCAAGGCGGCGTGGTCAAGGAAGTGAAGGTCAAGGTCGGCGACAAGGTCGCCAAGGGCTCGGTCGTGGTCGTGGTGGAAGGCGCTGCCGCCGCGGCGGCTCCGGCCGCCAAGACCGAAGCTGCGGCTGCCGCCCCAGCGGCCAAGGCAGAAGCCAAGGCCGAGGCCCCGGCTGCTGCTGCGCCGGCGTCGCGCCCGGCTCCCGCCGCCGCGCTGGAAGATCCCAACCTCAAGCCCGGCCAACTGCCGCACGCTTCGCCGTCGGTGCGCAAGTTCGCCCGCGAACTGGGCGTGAACCTGAGCAAGGTCAAGGGTTCGGGTCCGAAGGAACGCATCACCGCTGAAGACGTGCGCGGTTTCGTCAAGCAGGCGCTGGCCGCCGGTCCGGTTGCCGCCGCAAGCGGTTCGGGCGATGGCGCCGCCCTTGGCCTGCTGCCGTGGCCGAAGGTCGACTTCACCAAGTTCGGCCCGATCGAAGCCCGCCCGTTGTCGCGCATCAAGAAGATTTCCGGCGCGAACCTGCATCGCAACTGGGTCATGATCCCGCACGTCACCAACAACGACGAAGCGGACATCACCGACCTGGAGGCGCTGCGCGTCACGCTGAACAAGGAAAACGAGAAGTCGGGCGTGAAGGTCACGATGCTGGCCTTCCTGATCAAGGCCGTGGTTGCGGCCCTGAAGAAATTCCCCGAGTTCAACGCCTCGCTGGATGGCGACAACCTGGTGCTCAAGCAGTACTACCACATCGGTTTCGCTGCCGATACGCCCAACGGGCTGGTGGTGCCGGTGATCCGCGATGCCGACAAGAAGGGCATCCTGCAGATCGCGCAGGAAATGACCGAGCTGTCCAAGAAGGCCCGCGACGGCAAGATCTCGCCCGCTGAAATGCAGGGCGGCTGCTTCTCGATCTCGTCCTTGGGCGGCATCGGCGGCACCTCGTTCACGCCGATCATCAACGCGCCTGAAGTGGCCATCCTGGGCGTGTCGCGTTCGTCGCACAAGCCCGTCTGGGACGGCAAGCAGTTCGTGCCGCGCCTGATCGTGCCGCTGTCGCTGTCGTACGACCACCGCGTCATCGACGGCGCCTCCGCTGCCCGCTTCAACGCCTATCTGGGCGCCTTGCTGGCCGACTTCCGCCGCATCGCGCTGTAAACGGGGAGCCCTATGAGCAATACCGTTCAAATCAAAGTGCCGGACATCGGCGACTTCAAGGAAGTGGAAGTCATCGAAGTGCTGGTCGCCGTGGGCGACACGATCAAGGCCGAACAAAGCCTGATCACCGTCGAATCCGACAAGGCCTCGATGGAGATCCCCGCGTCGCAAGGCGGCGTGGTGAAGTCCATCGCAGTGAAGGTCGGCGACAAGGTCGCTGAGGGCGCGGTTGTGCTGGAAGTGGAAGCGGGCGGCGAATCCGCCGCGGCGCCCGCCAAGGAAGCGCCCAAGGCTGCCGAGGCCTCCAAGCAAGCCGCTGCCGCACCGGCGCCGGCCGCTAAGGCCGCTGCACCCGCCGCAGCCACCTTCAAGGGTTCGGCTGACGGCGAATACGACATGCTGGTGTTGGGCGCGGGTCCTGGCGGCTATTCCGCCGCCTTCCGCGCGGCCGACCTCGGCCTGTCCGTGGTGCTGGTCGAACGCTACGAAACGCTGGGCGGCGTCTGCCTGAACGTGGGCTGCATTCCGTCCAAGGCGTTGCTGCACAACGCCGCGGTCATCGATGAAGCCCGCGAGCTGGCTGCCCATGGCATCAGCTTCGGCGAACCCAAGATCGACCTGGACAAGCTGCGCGGCTACAAGGACAGCGTGGTTGCCAAGCTGACCGGCGGTCTGGCCGGCATGGCGAAGGCGCGCAAGGTCACCGTGGTGCACGGCGTGGGCGAATTCGCCGATGCCAACCACCTGACCGTGAAGGCGGCCGACGGCAAGAGCCAGACGCTGCGCTTCAAGCAGGCCATCATCGCCGCCGGCAGCCAGTCGGTGAAGCTGCCGTTCATGCCTGCCGACGACCGCGTCGTCGACTCCACCGGCGCCTTGCTGCTGCGTGAAGTGCCCAAGAAGATGCTGATCATCGGCGGCGGCATCATCGGTCTGGAAATGGGCACGGTGTACTCGACCCTGGGCGCCCGCCTGGACGTCGTGGAAATGCTGGACGGCCTGATGCAGGGCGCCGACCGCGACCTGGTCAAGGTATGGCAGAAGAAGAACGCCTACCGCTTCGACAACATCATGTTGAAGACCAAGACCGTGGGTGCGGAAGCCAAGAAGGACGGCATCTACGTCACCTTCGAAGGCGAGGGCGCACCCAAAGAGCCGCAACGCTACGACCTGGTGCTGCAAGCCGTTGGCCGCAGCCCGAACGGCAAGAAGATCGGCGCTGACCGCGCCGGCATCGCCGTGACCGACCGCGGATTCATCGAGGTCGATCGCCAGATGCGCACCAACGTGCCGCACATCTACGCCATTGGCGACATCGTCGGTCAGCCGATGCTGGCGCACAAGGCCGTGCATGAAGGCCACGTGGCGGCGGAAGCCGCGGCCGGCCAGAAGTCGTTCTTCGACGCGCGCGTCATCCCGTCGGTGGCCTATACCGATCCGGAAGTGGCATGGGTCGGCCTGACCGAAGACGAAGCCAAGAAGCAAGGCATCAAGATCGAGAAGGGCGTGTTCCCGTGGGCGGCGTCCGGCCGCGCCATCGCCAATGGCCGCGACGAGGGCTTCACCAAGCTGATTTTCGACGCGGAAACGCATCGCATCCTGGGCGGCAGCATCGTGGGCACCCACGCTGGCGACCTGATCAGCGAACTGGCCCTGGCCGTGGAAATGGGCGCGGACGTCGTCGACATCGCCAAGACCATCCACCCGCATCCCACGCTGGGTGAATCGGTGGGCATGGCGGCCGAAGTGGCCGAAGGCGTCTGCACCGACTTGCCGCCGATGAAGAAGAAGTAATGACGTCGCGGCGGCATTGCCGTCCGCGCGTAAAAGCAAAAGCGCCGGCCCTATTCTAGGGACCGGCGCTTTTTTTATCGGTTGCGCCAGGGCGGCGCAACGGGAAATCAGGCGTGGGTGTTGATGCGCGAACCCAGCGTACTGTCGATGGCCGTCGGGGCAACGGACTGCATCAGCGTCGCAATCGTGTCGGCTTGGGCGTTCAACGCTTTCTTCAGCACACGGGCCTGCACTTCCTGAACGAGGTTTGCGTCTTTCAGGGCCAAGGCGGTATTGACGGTGTTGTTGACGGAGTCCATGGTCGCGGTGTCCTAATCGGAAAGAAGATGGGGCCAGGCCCGAAGTCTACGCATTATTGCGCACGTTTCCAGTTCGATGCAAAGGATTGTCACATGCCCTGTGGCCAGCGGCGCCAAGCCTGAACGTTGGGTTAGGGCTGCTTCGGGCATTCCTTGACCATGCCCCAGCCTTGGTTCGGTTCGCAGAATTGCTTGCGTGCCGTCCAGGCGCAATCCGGCCGTTCGAAAAATCCCAATTGGGCGCAACGGGCCAGTTCGCCCTTCAACGCATCCACCCAGGCCATGGGGTTCTGAGCGGGGATTTCGGTGATGCGCAGCGTCGACTGCGGCCCGCGGGCGGGCGGCGGAGGATCAGCCGAGACATGCGGGCGCGGGGCGGTCGCTTCGGGGCGGGGGGCCGCGGCGGTGCTTGCGGCAGGCGCATGCGGCCCAGCCCCGGATTCGGGATCTGCCGTCGGGACGGGTGCTCTTTCCGGAGCCAGTCCGGGTGTTGCCGGGGACGACACGTCTGGATCGGCTTTTGCCGGTGGGTCGGTCTCCCAGTCGGACGGTGCGTCTTCGGGCCCACGAGGGGGCAAAGGCAAAAGCGGCACGCGGACCGGGCTGGCGGACGTGGCGCCAGTGATCCCGTTGTTCGGCGCGTTCCACGATACGACCAGCAGCACCAGCGCGCCATAGATCGCCAGGGTGTAGAGCACGGTCAGGGTGGCTGATCCGACGCGTCGCCCTGTCATCGGCGCAGCGTCGTCTCGGCCCAACAGGGCGCGCCAGCCGACCAGGGCGGCACCCGGAGCGGAAATCAACCACCAGCCAATCCGGCGTAGACAGCCCGGCGCTGGCAAGGGCTGAGCCGCCTGTACTTGAGCGGCCAGCAATTCGCGCAACGCGCGGTTCTCTTCGCGCAGACGTAACGTCTGCGGATCCACCGGCGCCTCAGGGTTTGGATCCGGGGTGCCGTCGTGCTGC
>NZ_DBHKZA010000109.1:5083-15693 GCF_057314935.1 Achromobacter sp. | reverse complement strand
CCCCCGATCGGTTAGAATTTCAGCGACCGAGCAGCTCGCTCTCGCCCCCCAGGACGACCTGGTTGGCGTGTCTTTATCGGGGACGACCCCGCTCATCTTTCATGGAAAGACCAGCGATGCGCGTCCCGCTTTTCCCCGCCCTCCTTCCCGCCTTTGTCGTTCCTCGCGCGCCTTCGGCTGCCGCGAGCGCACCGGAAACCGCCGTGCCCTCCCCGCACGACAATCGCATTCCCAAGACCACCTGGTTCAAGCTGGGATGGGCCTGGCTTGTCGTGATCGCCTTTACGGCCTATGGCGGCACGTGGCTGGCGCAACCCCTTACCCCGATTGCCGCGATCGCCTGCTTCGCGGTCTTGTTCTTCACCATCATCGCCGCATCCTTCGGCGTGGTCCATGAAGCGGATCTCCTGGCGCATAAGCTGGGCGAACCCTATGGCACGCTGATCCTCACGCTTTCCATCGTGTCGATCGAGGTGATCCTGATCGCCTCGGTGCTGCTTGGCCCAGGTGAATTCCCGACCATCGGGCGCGATTCGATCTTTGCCGTGATGATGATCATCGTGAACCTCGTCATGGGGATCTGCCTGATCGCGGGCGGCCTGAAGTATGGCGAGCAAGAGTTCAACGCCCAAGGCGCCAACGCCTATCTGGCGATGATCGTGCTGCTGACGGGCACCGCGCTGGTCCTGCCGAACTACCTGTCCGGCGCCGGCGAATTCACGACGCTGCAAGGCTGGACCATCGCGGCGATCACTGCCGCGCTGTATGCGGTGTTCCTGCTGCTTCAGATGCGCAGCGAGAAGCGGCTCTTCATTCAACCGCATCCCGGCCTGATGGCCGTGGCGGCGCACCCCGAGAAAACCACGCCCCAGCCGAAGGATCCGGCATCCACATCCGGCGACCGGTCCGCCATCCTGCGCAGCAGCCTGCTGCTACTGGGCATGATCATCCCTATCGTCCTGCTGGCGCATCACCTGGCCATCGTCATCGACTACGGCGTGGCAACGGCGGGCGCGCCGGTCGCGGTTAGCGGCGTCTTGATCGCCATCATCGTTTTCACGCCGGAATCCCTGACCGCCGTCAAGGCCGCCCTGAACAATGAGATGCAGCGCGCCATCAACCTCTGCCTGGGCGCCTTCGTGTCCACCGTCGGCCTGACCGTCCCGGCCGTGCTGGTCATCGGCCTTATCACGGGCAAGCAGGTCGTCATGGGGATATCGCCCTTGGAGACGGTGTTGCTGGCCTTGACGGTGCTGCTGGGCATGCTGTCATTCAACGGGCAGCGGACCTCCGTCATGCAAGGCGCCATGCACCTGGCGTTGTTCATCACCTACGGCTTTCTCTTGTTCAACCCCTGACGCGGCAAGCGTTCCGGCGGGGTGCGGCAGGGCAGAAAAGTGGTCTGCCCATTATGCAGAATGTGGCATGAATGGCAATTCCACTCCCCTCCTACACTGCCTCTTTTGGCCCAGGCCGGCGGATGGACGCCATCGTCACTTTCGCAGACGCCAGCGACGCGCGCTGCCAGGCTGGGCCTGACCGCCCACCCTCTTCGCCGCAGGCATCCATCATGACGAACACTGCACTTCCCGACGGCCCGCTGCCCGTTGTCAGCGCCCTTTCCTTGCCGCAGGCCGACCGCGAGATCTGGGCCGCCATCGACGCGGAACAGCATCGGCAGCGGCACTCGATCGAACTCATCGCCTCCGAAAACTTCGCCAGTCGCGCCGTGCTCGATACCCAGGGCTCGGTGCTGACGAACAAGTATGCCGAAGGCTATTCCGGCCGCCGCTACTATGGCGGCTGCATGAACGTGGACGTGGCGGAAAACCTCGCGATCGCCCGGGCGAAGCTGCTGTTCGGCGCCGGGTACGTGAACGTGCAGCCCCACTCGGGAAGCCAGGCGAACCAGGCCGTCTATCTGGCGTTGCTGACGCCCGGAGACAAGATCCTGGGCCTGGATCTCAAAGCGGGAGGGCATCTGACGCACGGCGCCAAGGTCAACCTGTCGGGCCGGTGGTTCCAGACCCTGAGCTATGGGGTGGACCCGGCATCGCAGCGCGTGGACATGGACGAAGTGGAACGCATTGCCAAACGCGAGCGCCCGAAGCTGATCGTCGCGGGCGGTTCGGCCTATTCCCGCACGCTGGACTTCGCGCGGTTCCGCGCCATCGCCGACGACGTGGGCGCGGTCTTCATGGCCGACATGGCGCACTTCGCGGGTCTCGTCGCCGGTGGCGTCTATCCGTCGCCGGTGCCGCATGCGCACGTCACCACGACCACCACGCACAAGACGCTGCGCGGACCGCGCGGCGGCATGATCCTCTGCAACGACGGCGACATCGCGAAGAAGATCGACTCGGCCGTTTTCCCCGGCTTGCAGGGCGGCCCGCTGATGCACATCGTCGCGGCCAAGGCCGTCGCGCTGGGCGAGGCGCTGCAACCGTCGTTCCGCACCTACGTCCGGGCCGTGGTGGGCAACGCGAAAACCCTGTGCGACCGGCTTGGCGAAGGCGGCCTGTCCATCGTATCCGGCGGCACCGATTGCCACCTGGGCGTGGTCGATCTGCGCCCATGGGGGCTGGCCGGCAATGCGGCCGAACTGGCCCTGGAGCAAGTCGGCATTACCTTGAACAAGAATGCGGTGCCTTTCGACGATGCCAAGCCGACCGTGACCTCGGGCATCCGCGTGGGCAGCGCCGCGTGCACTTCCCGAGGCATGGGCCCCGACGCCTTCAAGGAGATCGGAGACATGATCCTGGCCGTGCTCGGCGACGTACGCGCGGGCACGGTCAACGCCCGCACCGAAGGCGCGGTTCGCGCAGGCGTCGCGGATCTGGCCAAGCGGTTTCCGCTTCCTTACTAGACGTCCGACCAGCCGGGCAGGCGGAGCACGAGATGGATTTCAGGCAGCTCAAGCAGTTCGTGGTGCTTGCCACGGAACTGAATTACCGGCGCGCGGCCGAACGTCTCAACATGACGCAACCGCCCTTGAGCATTGCCATCAAGCGCCTGGAAGCCGAGATCGGCGCGCCGCTGTTCGAGCGCGACCGTCTGGGCGTACGCTTGACGGCCGCGGGAGGCGCCTTCCTGGGGGAAGCCACGCGCCTGCTGGACGGCGCCCAATCCGCCCTGGAAGTCACGCGAGATGCCGCGCAGGGCCGTATCGGCACCCTGCGGGTATGCGCGGTTCCAAGCGCGGCGTTGCGGTTGCTGCCGTTGATCTTGCCCGAATTTACCCACCAGTTTCCCCACATCCGGCTGCGCTTGACCAGCGGCAGCACTGTCAGCATCTTGGGAGAATTGCAGCGCGGCGAACTGGATGCCGCCTTCCTGGTTCCTCCGGCATCCCGCGTGCCGGGCATCGACATGATCGCGCTGAACCGGCAACGGCTGATTCTCGCCGTCCCAGGAATGCATCCCGCCGCTGGCCGGAAGGCGGTCGCGCTGTCCGACCTGGGCGACGACACGCTGGTCACGCTGGCGCATTCGGACAGCCCGGGCTTCGCGGGCGAGATCGTTGCGGCTTGCCGGCAGGCCGGGTTTCACCCGAAGGTCATGCAGGAATCCTCCCACGCCTTGATCAGCCTGCCGTTGATCGCCGCCGGCCTCGGCGTGGCGATCGTGCCTGAAGCGATGCGTCAGATCGCGATCGACAACGTCGCCTATGTGGATCTGGTGGACGCGTCCGGCGCGCCGCTGACCTACCCCATGGCGCTGGCGGTGCATGCCCATCGCATGAACCCCGCGGTGCGCTGGTTCACCGATACGGCCCGCGAGGTACTGGCCGTGCAAGGCGATGCGCGGCCAGCCTAAGGCGTTTCCCCCCTATTTCCGCACGCCTGCCAGGATGCCCGCCCACTTCTTCTGTTCTTCGACGACTTTGCGCGCGAACGCCTCCTGCGACCTGTCCACAGGTTCGCTGCCGCGCGCATAGATCTTTTCCTGCACCGAAGGGCTCGCCGCCACCACGGAAATGGCGGCATTCAAGCGCGCGACGATTTCCGCGGGCGTGGCGGCGGGCACCGCGATGCCGGAAAGCGATCCGCCCTCGGCCTCTTTGCCCAGCACTTCCTTGACGGTCGGAATATCCGGCAGGTTGGCAAGGCGGCGCGAAGACGTCACGGCAAACGGCCGGATCTGGCCCGCTTCGATAAAGCCCACTGCCGTCACGGCGGATACCGCCGTCACATCCGTATTGCGGCTCATCACGGCGGTCAGGGACTCGTTGCCGCTTTTATAGGGAACGTGCAGCATCTTCACCCCCGTCGCCTGCTGCAAAAGCTCCAGCACCTGATAATTGTCGGATCCCTCGCCCGCCGTGGAGAACGCGATCTTGTCGGCCTGGACGGCCGCCGCGCCGACCAGCTCCGGCAGCGACCGATAGGGGCTGTCCGCCCCCACTGCCAGGACGGTAGGCGTGTTGGCGAGCATGGCGACGTAGGTGAAATCCTTGTTCGGATCGTACGGCAGCGTCTTGTAGATAAGCGGATTGACGGCGACCATGCCGTTGGTGATGACAAGCAGCGTGTAGCCGTCTCCGGCCGATTTCGCCACGGCCCCGGCCGCAATCGAGCCACCGGCCCCTGCTCGGTTCTCGACCACGACAGGCTGTCCCAATTCCCGGGCCAGACCTTCCGCGAACACCCGCGCGGTCGTGTCGGTCACGCCTCCCGCGCCGAAAGGGACGATCAGGCGGATGGGTTGCGACGGATATCCGCCCGCCCAGGTGGCCGCCACCGGGACGACGACTCCCAGCAGAGCTGCCGCGCAACGTCGCAGTGCGTGGTTCATTTCACGATCTCCATGCTTTTAAGGATTCCAAGAAGCGCGGGTTCATGCTCAACGCCCAGCGCGGACAACGGCGCGCGCAACCGTCCCGGCGACACGCCCTGGAGTTGCATGCCCGCAGAGACGGATCTCGGCAAGCCATGCTCGATCAGGAAATCCAGCAGGTCGATCTGCTTTGCAAACCATGCTTGCGCGCCTTCGCTGTCGCCGGACATGGCACAGCGATACAGGTTCAGCGCGAACTGCGCGCTGACGTTCGGCGACGCCGTGCACCAGCCCTCCGCGCCGTCAGCAAACCCTTGCAGCGCCATGCTGTTCAGGCCGATGTAGATGGCGGTCTTGTCGGGACAGGCCTCGCGCAGGCGGGCGATCTTTGTCGCGTCGGGGCTGCTTTCCTTGATCATCGTCACGGAGGGCAACTCCGCCAGCCTGGCCAGGAACGGCACGGACAGATCGATGCCGGTGGTGAAAGGATTGTTGTAAACCATCACCGGGAGCGACACCGCCTCGCACACCTCGCGGTAATACGCGTAGATCTCGGGCTCCGTCAGCTTCCAGTAGGTGCTAGGCAGCACCTGGATGGCGCTTGCGCCGGCACGCTCCGCGTATTGCGCGTGCCGGATGGTACTGGCCGTGGTCAGGCTGGACACGCCCGCCAGCACGGGAAGCCGCCCATTGGCGACACCGACGACCGTGCGGATGACGTCTTCGCGCTCGTGGTCGGCCAGATAAGGCAGGCAACCGACGCTGCCCAACGGCGCCAGCGCGTGCACGCCTTCGCTGATCAACCGTTGCGCGTGCATCGCCAGCAGCGCATGATCGACACGGCCGCCGTCGTCGCACGGCGTCAGCAGATACCCGATGATTCCCTTCAAGTGCATAGGTCACCTCTCCATAGTTCGCTGGAGTCTATGAAGGGTTGGACAGACGGGTCCAATATCAAATTTATAGGCGCCTGATATGCCTCGCCCGCAAGCCGGCCGGCCTGCTTCACGCACGCCCCCGCGCTCAATCTTGTATCCAGTATTTTTGCGGCAAGCTCGATAGACTTTAGCGGCCCTGTCCAGAAAAGGAGCTTGCCATGAGCAGCGACAACGCCAACGACCAGACCCCCGTTCACCACCTGCCCGAGTACCGTGTGCCCGAAGACATGGAATGGGAAATGGGCCGGTTCAAGAACAAGACGAAATTTCTCTTCCATACCCGAGCTGAGCGGCCGACGGAGCCGAACGCCGGCTTTCTGCGCTATGAGGCGGGCGCAGGCTTTGCGTTGCATCGGCACGACTTCGCGCAGGTCTGGTACGTGATCGACGGCGAATTCGACATGGGCGGCAAGCGCTTCGGGCCCGGCACCGTCGTCTTCCATCCCGACCCGCACATCGAAGAGGCGCTCAGCACGCAAACCGGCGGCACGATCTTCTTCGTGCAGTACCAGGGCCCCACCACCAAGGCCGGCCCGGTGTACGAAGGCAGGATGAACATCAAGGGCGAATTGCCTGAGATCACTGAAAAAGACCTGGAACACTGAGGCAGAAGCCCCCGGCGCAGCATGCCGGGGCGGGAGCAAAACAATGCCACACCCTTTCTCGTACGGCGGCCAGCCCGTTGCGGCGAGGCCGCCGCAACCCCGGGAAGACCTCGTGCAGCAACTCGTGGAAGATATCTCCAGAAAGATCTTCGACGGTACCTACCTGCCCGGACGAAAGCTGCGGCAGGAGTCGCTGGCCGAGGAGTATGACGTCAGCCGGACGCCCGTGCGCGAAGCATTCCGGCAACTGGAGATCAAAGGCTTGATCGTCCAGCAGCCCCGCTACGGCGCTACCGTCGTCGCCCCCACCGTCAAAGACATCGGCCAGAACTATTGGCTGCGAGGGGAGCTGGAGGGAATGGCGGCAGAATTGGCCGCCCGCTGGATCACCGACGCCAACCTGCAAAAGCTGCAATCTGCCCACGCAGCATGCGTGGAGGCGGTCTCGGCGCTCTATGCGGAAGTCAACAACGGGGGCTCCGCCCCCAACCGCCATGCGGCGGGGCCGATGCGGCAATGGGTCATCAGGAATCAGGAGTTCCATTCCCTGATTTTCCACGCTGCCGGCAACTCGTCGCTGGAGCGCGTCATCAAGGACCTGCATACCGATTACACCAGGAACATCCTGAACATGACCGTGCTGGGCATGTATGCGTCGCGCATGAACAAGAATATCGAGCACCATGCGGCGATCGTCGATGCGCTTGTGGCGCGCGACCCCGCCGCCGCGCGCCTGTCGATGCGAACGCACATCCATGAATCGGGGGAGTTCGTGATCGACTGGCTCCGGAAGCGCCCGGCCTGATCAACGGCGATGGTGGTGACGCCCGTTTGAACGGTTGTGGCCTCGGTATCCATCGTGGCCACGATAGCCGTCATAGCCCCGATAGCCTGCACGCCGGTAGGAATGGTCGCGTCCGCGGTCGCGATCCCAGCCGTGGCGGCGTCCGCCGCGGTCGTCATCGGTAATGACGTGTCCCAGCAATCCGCCGGCGGCAGCGCCTCCCACTGTCGCCCAAGGGTCGCCTTCGGACAGCAATGCGCCGGCCACGCCACCCAATCCGGCGCCAATGACGGTATTGCGGGTCTGTTTGTCGGCCTGCGCCGTCATGCTGACGCCCAGCGCCAGGACGCCCGCGAGAACCGCCTGAATGAGTCGTTTCGTGATGGCCATCTTTATTCTCCTGTAGCGGGCTGCTTCTGCGATGCAGCCATGCATAACGGCTTGAACCAGAAATCATTCGTCTGGCAAGCAAGTTATCACTTCAGGTATGTGTCAGTCCCGCAGGCCGGGATACGGGGTGTATAAGCGGTTTCAATCGCTTTCCGCGCAACGACGATCCGCCCTAACTGCCCGGCGCCAAAGGAATCAGGCCCGCCTTCTCCAAACGCCAGCGGGGGATCTGATACTCATACGAAGCGTCTTCCAGCGTCTCGTATTGCTTGAACCAGGAAGCGACGTGCGCGTCGATATCGTCCGGAAGGGCAGCCAGCCATGCCGCCAAATCTTCCGGGGTAGCGACGGCGACCGAGGCACCGCTGGCGAAGGTAGGCTCGTCGACCAGACCGTGGCCAGGCACCAGATACGCCCGGCGGTACAGCCGACCCTTGTCCCAGATTTCGGCGGGCACGTATACCGGCCACTCCCGCTCACAAGGCACCGAGACGTACAGGCCCAAGGACACCCATTGCCGGTTGTCGAAAGAGGCCTTGTAGCGGATCAGCTCCACGCCTTGTTCCACGTCGCCAAGCGCGCGCCAAAGGCAACGCTTGCGCTTCCTCTTCCAGCCCGCGAAGGCGGACTGCGCCCGCAACGTGTCCATGAAACCGCTCTCGATCTGATCGAAGTCTATGGGCAAGTCAGGCTCCCGTGGGTTGCTTGGCGCATGCCGCGCGCGTGATCCAGATCGAATTAAAGCACGGCGCCAACTGCTCGATGGCCGATCGACTCACCGCTCAAGCATGGCAAAAAGTGGCCGTGCCGCTTCGCATCAACGACGTGGCACGCGGACCGGCGAGTCACCCGTTTCGTCCCGATACAATTACGACACACATGAACAACGCGCATGCCCTAGGATGCGGCTATCCACGGTCCGCCATCCTCCTTTCGCCTGCCCCGTCAGCGCCCGGAAGGAGCGAAATGCCGCTGGCCCCGCCCCGCCACACTTCGCATGAACGCCCGACAACGGCGCTTGCGGACGGCCAGGGCGGCCAGAAATCCAAACGCTGCAGTACGTGGCACTGAACCATCATGAAAAAAATACTTTTGGTCGACGATCAGCCGATGCTGGTCGACATGTTGAGCGAGATCTTGCGTATTGAAGGCTATGACGTCACGACGCATACCGACGGCCTGACCGCGCTTCGGCAGATGCTTGACCTGCGGCCTGACCTCGTGATCACCGACTTTTCCATGCCGGGCATGCACGGCGGCGCGCTGCTCACCGCAATGCGCGAAAACGCCTATCTGAGCGAAACGCCCGTCCTGGTGTTGAGCGGCCGGCCCGAGCACGAAATCAGCGCGACTTGCGACGGCTATGCGGCGTACCTGCGCAAGCCGGCCGAACCGGAGGAGGTGCTGAAGACGATTCGTCGCCTGACGCCCGCGCCTGCGCGGCAGCCGCGCTACCGGGGCAACCCCGATGCGTTGACGAGGCCGCACGCTCTAGACGCGGCGCATGTCTGAACACCACCAGTTCCTGTTCCCGCGATATCCCCACCTGCCGCCGCCGGATTGGAAACAACTTGAAGCCCGATTACTGGAAATCGGCATGGTGCTGCCCCCGTTCGGGCGCAACGTGCCGATGCCCGCCCTCGTCGACCTGAGCTTGACGCTGGCGCGGACCCTGGACTGCACCTACCGATACGAAGACACGATGCGCAGCCCCGCCGAGGTGCTGGCGTTGTACGAAGGGTGTCCCGCCCTGCCCGCCGGCCTGAAGGCCGCGCCGGATTTCAGCATCGCGCAAACATTCGAATTGCTGACCCGTCACGGCATCGAACTCGACTGCACTCTCCAGGATGACGAGGGCAGCTCTTGGCGCAGCCCCCATTACCTGATCGGGCCGGCGGCACGCGCCTTCATGAGTCCGCATATCGCCCAAACGTACGACACCGATCCGCAACGATTCGGCTTGCTGCTGCTGGCCTATGACGGCCCGAATCCTGCCGTGCATGTCGGCGAAAACCTGGAAGTCCCGAGCCTGCCGGAAACCGGCGAGCCGATACCGGACCTGCCTCCCTATGGCGACCACGTCGATTTCATTGGCGCGGCCTTCGAAGACCCTGACGTGGAATGGCACTCCCCCGCCACGGGCAAGGCCTATCGAATTTTCGATTTGGATTGGCACTTCAGCCTTGGCCTGGGCTTTCGATCGATACGCACGGACTGGCTGGACGAAGAAAGCGCAAGAAAGATGGCGGACGCCGTGGGCAAGCTGATCGATGCGCCGATGGCGTGTAGCCACCGGCATCTTTGACGCCCTGCCGGCGGCGCGACAACGCACCGGCCGGATTCCCCATCCGGTTACGCGGGACCGTAATGCGCCAACAGCCGTGCGATCGCGTCGCGTAACGCCAGCTTGATCATGCGCGCCTCAGGGTCGTCGTCATCAGGCCTGGCATCGCGCACCGGGCGGTCGCGTACGGGCGCGCTCAGCGATTCCACCCGCAGCGCAAGGGCGCCGCCCGCGCCCGGCTGCGTCGCGCTGATGCGCACATATTCCGAATGATCGATCTGCCGCACCAGCTCGCGCGCGCCCGCGGCATTCTCTGAATACCCGGCGTGGTTCGAGGGGCTGGGCCCGAACCGCACCGACAGCTGCGCCGGACCCGCCGTGCGCAACAACGCCGACAGCGTCTCCATTGCCTGCTCGAGATCGGCCGCAAAGCCGTCATAGACGCCGTCGATCTCCTTGCCGGGGCGCAGCAAGGCGTGCGCATCGGCAAGGTCCGCCAGGCACGTTGCAAGCCGCGCATGGCCGCGCGCGTCCCGCCGTAACCAGCGGGGCGCCACGATGTCCTCGATCGCATGCGTGGGCGGGTGGAAACGATAGCTGCGGCCCGGGCGCGACATGATGCGGCTGCGATTGCGGTCGGCATCGTCCGTCGCCAGCAGGCGGATAGGCGGCGTTTCAGTGCAGTACACGTCACCGCCCGCCGCGATCACGCAATCCGCGCGCAGCGCGCCGCGCACCAGCACCTGGCAGCGATAGTTACGGCACAGCAGCGCCGCTGCCTCCAACCCTTCCGTGAATGCGTGCCGCCCTGCGGGCAACATCAGCAGTCCGGC
>NZ_DBHKZA010000109.1:0-4983 GCF_057314935.1 Achromobacter sp. | reverse complement strand
GTGCCGGACTCGGTGCCGGCCTCTGATTCGCCGCTTGCCATATCGGGTTCGGCCGCGTTGCCGACGCGTACCACGTCCGCGTCCAGACCGGCCGTGAACACCCAGCCTGCCACCCGCAACGCCGGATGGTCCGGCAGTTGCGCGGGCAGGTCCAAGGCCCTCGCCGCCACCGGTGCGTCGGCCACCAGGAACACCCATTGCTGGCCGGCGCTGTCGGGCAGCTGCGCGGCCGCGGCCTCGCCCAGCAGCGCGTAATACGCGGCATTATCGGTGCCGCGGATCCGGCCTAGCAGCGACTGCGCCTGAGCCAGGTTCAGCACCCGCAACGTCATGCCCTGCCATGCCACACGGGCCAGGGCGGGCGGCTGCCGTGCGCGTTCGGCCCACGCCAGTTGGCGCGCCGCCTGCGCGTCGAACGCGGCACGCTGGTCTTCGGCTTCCACCAGACGCTGGGCCCGCTGCTGCTCGCGCCAGCGCTTGCGCGGATCACCGCCCCCGGATTCGCTCATTTTCCCTTGCGCAACGATACCGGCACGCCCCAGACGGGGTCTTCAATGCCCTGCTGCCCCAGCGTGGTGATCTGCATGGGTTGGAGCTTGGACAGCAGCTGCTGATGTGCCGCGCTGACGTTCTTGCGGCGCGCGATGAGCTTCTGCGAAAACTCCATGGGCGCCGGACGGGTGTAGACCGTCATGTCCTCAAGCGGGCACTCGATCATCTTGGCCTCGACCGCGCGACACGCGGACTGCCGGTACTTGTAGCTGGGTGTCTTCAGATGCATGCGCTGGCTCAGCACCAGTTGGCCGGCCTTGAGCGTGAAGCTTGCCAACGCCTGTTTGGGCGGAATGCGCGACTGGATCTTGATCGCGGGGATGTCGCGGTACTGCGTATCTTCGCGGTACCCTGCGGCCCCGGTCTGGGTGGTCTGGCTGTACTGCTGCTCGCCCCAGCTCACGCAGGCGCCCGACGCCGCATGCACGGCAGTGCACACCGTTCGCGACCCCGTCTGCGTGCCATAGCTGGCATCGTGCCAGTTGGTCTGCTTGTAGAACTCGCGGTAGAGCTCCGGCGACAGATAAGACGTGCCGTTCGCGCCGCGCCCCGAGCCGACCGGGCCGCGCTGAGCGCCCACCTCATCCAGTAACGCATTCAGCTTGTAGTCGTCGCCGCCGGTCAGCAGATACTTGCCAGGCGGCAGGATATGGACTTCGAACGAATTGAACAGAAGGGGCGTCTTCGTGTCCTTCTGCAACGAATTGGTCTGGAAGCTGCGGCTGAAGGTCACTTGCGGCGCGGCTTCGTTCATCCAGATCACGCGGGTGGTGTACGTCGTCATGGCCAGCGCGTCGCCCAGCGTGGGGTGCGGCGTCAGATCGGCCACCAGCACCACGGCCATGTCCGACTTCAGCGCTTCGTCGATCAGATCCAGCAGCTGCGAATAGCGCGGATCGTCCATGGTGCCTTCGCCGCTCAAGAACGGCTGGGTGGCGCAGCCGGACAGGGCAAGCGAAAAGGCCAGGGCGGACAGGGCAAGTCGCGGGCGCGGCAATGTCATGGAGCAGTCCTTGAATGAGGCGGAATCGGATCGTTGACCCGGCATACTACTGATTCAGGGCCGGATCGCAATGTCTGCTTGGGGGACTGAAACATGGCGCGCTGCGGGGCGACGCGCATCCCGGCGGACTTGCGCCGTGCCCCTCACAACGCCTCGTGGCCGAAAGACCAGCAGCGGCGCGACCTCTCGACCGCGCCACACGAATCCGCCCCGGCATAGACGTGCAACGACGGCGGCGAGGGACCCGAAAATTATTGTTGCGTTTGTTTCGGGTCTTGATGTTGTGCTAGAGTGGTTTCACAACGTCAACACGCCAATCAGCCAAAACCCGTGTCCAGATTCCTGTCGATCGTGATTATTCGCACCTCCGCTGCCATTGGGCGTCGGGGGCGAATTACGTTGGGCTGCTAAGCCCCACCTTCGCACCTCACCTTCCAAAGGGCAGCGTACAGAACGCTGCCCTTTTTGCATTTCTGGACTCGAAACATGTACAAGCTGAATCTTTTCAAGCATGACTTCCCGCTGGCCACCACTCACGCCAACAAAGCGGACGCCTTGCGGCGCTGGTCGAGCAAGGCGGTCGTCGACGGCCTGCACCGCACGCAGGGCGCGCGGCCGCTCTTCCTGTTGCACGACGGGCCGCCCTATGCCAATGGCGCCTTGCACCTTGGCCACGCCGTCAACAAGGGCCTGAAGGACTCGGTGGTGAAATTCAAGCGGCTGCAGGGCTATTTCGCGCCGTACGTGCCGGGCTTCGATTGCCACGGCCTGCCGGTCGAGCTGGAGGTCGAACGCCTGGGCCACGGCAAGGACGATCCGCCGGCTTTCGTGGCGGCGTGCCGGTCCTACGCGCGTTCGCAGGTGGATCTGCAGACGGCCCAGTTCCGCGACCTGGGCGTCGCTGCCGACTGGGAGCAACCCTATCTGACCATGGCTCCCGGCTTCGAGGCGGGCGCGGCAAAGCTGTTCCAGACGCTCCCCGGCGCCGTCAGGCGGCTGCGCCCGGTGCATTGGTGTCCGGCCTGCGCCTCGTCGCTGGCCGAAGCCGAGGTCGAATACAAGACCAAGGTCGGCGACAGCCTGGTCGTGCTGTTTCCGGTGGCGGGCCACGAGGACCTGTTCCTGGACGTATGGACCACCACGCCGTACACGCTACCTGCCAACAAGGCCGTCGCCTACAACCCGGCCTTGAGTTACGTCGCCGTCCATGACGGCACGCGCACAAGGGTGCGGCTGCGCCAGACCGGCGACGAGCCACTGCCCGACGTCGACCTGGCGGGGTTGACGGTAGTCAGCCCCTACACCCGTGACACCGTTCCCGTCCTGCCGGCGGATTTCGTCAGCCGGGCCGGCACGGGGCTGGTGCACATGGCGCCGGCCTTCGGCACGGATGATTTCCGCGTCTGCGAGCCGTACGGCCTGGCGGTCGAGCAATACCTCGACGAGCACGGCCGCTTCGTCCTCGCGGGCATGGAAGGCATGGATCTGGCCCAAGCCAGGGCCCACGTGCTGGAACGCGTGGCCCCGCTGGTCGTGTCCGTGTCCACCCTGGAGCACGAGTATCCGCATTGCTGGCGCCACAAGACGCCGGTGTTCTTTCGCGCTTCGCAAGAGTGGTTCCTGGACCTGACCGACACCCGGCAGCAGGCGCTGCGCGCGCTGGATGATGTGGAGTTCGTGCCCGCCTCCGGCCGCGAACGGCTTACCAGCATGCTGGCCGGACGCGGGGCCTGGTGCGTGTCGCGCAACCGGCTGTGGGGAACGCCGCTCGTGGATCCGGCCGACCCCGATGACCTGCGGCTGGCGGCTCGCGTTGCTGCCGAAGGTGTAGAAGCCTGGCAGAGCGAAGGCCCCCGCCGCACGCTGGACGTCTGGTTCGACAGCGGCGTGACCCATCAACTGGTGCTGATGCAGCGCTACGGGCGCACGGCGGACGTCTACCTGGAAGGCTCGGACCAGCACCGCGGCTGGTTCCAGTCTTCGCTGCTGACCTGCGCCGCGGCCGGCCACGGCGCGCCCTATAAGCAGGTTGTCACTCATGGCTTCGTCGTGGACGGCACGGGCCAGAAGTTCTCGAAGTCCAGCAAGAACTACCAGCCGCTGGACCAGATGCTGAAGACTCTGAGCCCGGACGTGTTGCGCTTGTGGGCACTGCAGCAGGACTTCACGCGCGAACTGAAGTTCTCGGCCGAAGCGCTTGCGCTCACCAAGGAGCGCTTTCGCAAGCTGCGCAACACCATGCGTTTCTGCCTGCAGAACCTGCAGGATTTCGATTGGCAGCCGCAACCGGTATCGCATCCGTTGGACCGGGTCCAGGTGGCCTTGCTGCGCAAACTGGGCGGCGACGTGTGCCAGGCGGCCGACCGCTACGATTTCGCCGCGGCCGTGTCCCATCTGCTGCGCTACGCCGAAAGCGCATCCAGCGATTACTTTCCGGCAGTGAAAGACAGCCTCTATTGCGACCACCCCGACGCGCCGCGCCGGCGTCAGGCGCAGCATGTGCTTGGCCTGCTGGTACGCACGCTTGCGCGCCTGCTGACGCCGGTGCTGCCGTTTTCTTGCGAGGAAGTTTTTCAGTATCTGAAGGCAGCGGGCGCGGAACAGGGGGAAAGCGTACTGCTGGCCACCCTTGCCGACGTGGCCCTGCCCGCCGCGGCGGACGAGGCCGCGGACCTGGCGGCCTACGGTGCTGCGGTCGACGTCAAGGGCGCGCTCAACCGATGGGTCGAAGCCAACCGGAACGAATGGGTCAAGGGCGCGGCGCAGGTGGACGTCACGTGGTCGCCGTCGACGGCCGACAGGCTTGGCGCCTTCGCGGAGGTTCTCGGCGCCGCGGCGGTCGTCCACGAGGGCCGGTCAGGCGACGGCGCGGAAGTGACCTTCTCGCCCACGGGCTGGCGCGCCTGCGCCTGCTGCAGGAAGCACGAGCCGTCCGTAACGGACGACGCAGACTTGTGTACGCGCTGCGCGGCAGTGCAGGGAACCGTCAGCGAAGTCCTGCCCTGAACGCGGGGACCGGGAAGGGCAAAGGGGGTTCCGCCCCCTCCCCGACCTTAGCCTCGCTTGCCGAACAGCATTGCCAGCCCGAACAGCGCGCCCAGCCCGCCCACGATGGCCAGCGAGATCGACGGTTCGCGCTGGTTCAGCGCCATGACGGCGGAGCCGGCGCCCAGCGCGGTGATCAGCAGCCCGACCAGACGGCCGGCGGCGGAACCGTAGAAATGCGTGCGGCGCGCGGCGGCGGTGCCGGCCGGCTGCCGCTTCTGCCACGCCTGCAGCGCCTGTTCGAAGTCGCGCAGCAGGCGCTCGCGGCTGGGCAGGTCCACCGGGCTTACCAACAGCGTGGGCAAGCCCGGGCGGATCAACTTGAGGTAATCGTCGGTGCCCCAGCTCTTCAGATCGGCAAAGGCGATCGGCCCGCGCCGGGA